>JAOPVV010000086.1 GCA_025966005.1 Frankiales bacterium | reverse complement strand
TGGTCTGGCCCTCGAACTGCGGGTCGGCGATCTTCAAGCTGATGATCGCCGTGAGTCCCTCGCGGATGTCGGAGCCCTCGAGGTTGGTGTCCTTCTCCTTGAGGTGGCCCTTGCTGCGCGCCCAGTCATTGAAGGTCGTCGTCAGCGCCGTGCGGAAGCCCTCTTCGTGGGTGCCGCCCTCGGCCGTGTTGATGGTGTTCGCGAACGTGTAGACCGACTCGCTGTAGGAGTCGTTCCACTGCATGGCGACCTCGACCGACATGCGCATCCCGGTCGTGGTGTCGTCCGAGAAGCCGATGACGGTCGGGTGCACGGGCGACTTGCTGTGGTTGAGGTGGCGGACGTAGTCCTCGAGGCCGCCGGGGTAGTGGAAGCGCTCTTCGAGCACCTCGCCCCCGGTGATGTCGGTGCGCTCGTCGCGCAGCGTGATGGCCAGTCCCTTGTTGAGGAACGCCATCTCCTGCAGGCGACGGTGCAGCGTCTCGCGCGAGTAGGTCGTGGTCTCGGAGAAGATCTCGGCGTCGGCCCAGAAGGCCACCGTGCTGCCGGTCTCGTCGGTCTCGGCGCCCTGGAGCAGCGGCTCGGGGACCGAGCGCAGGTAGGTCTGCGTCCAGACCCGGCCGTCACGGCGGATCTCGATCTCCATCCGGGTCGACAGGGCGTTGACGACCGCCGCGCCGACGCCGTGCAACCCGCCGGACACCGCGTAGGACTCGCCGTCGAACTTGCCGCCGGCGTGCAGCGTGGTGAGCACGACCTCGACCGCCGGCCGCTTCTCGACCGGGTGCATGTCAACGGGGATGCCGCGGCCGTTGTCGGTGACGCGGACGCCGCCGTCGGCCAGCAGCGTCACGGTGATGGTGTCGCAGTAGCCGGCCAGCGCCTCGTCGACCGCGTTGTCAACCACCTCGTAGACCAGGTGGTGCAGGCCGCGCTCACCGGTGGAGCCGATGTACATGCCCGGGCGCTTGCGGACCGCCTCGAGCCCCTCGAGAACGGTGATCGAGCTGGCGCTGTAGCCCGGCACGACCACGGGCGCGGCGGTCGGAGCAGCGGGGTCGGGGGCGTCCGGGGCGTCCTGGGGGACGGCGTCCTCGGGCTGGTCGGGCATGCGGCTCTCCGCTTCCTCCCGCCGTCGAGGGCGGGGTGTGGGGCGCACGCACCCGCGGCGACGCGGGCCGACCCGCCCCGGGCAGGGCGGCTCCGGCCCCTCGCCCGTCGTGGTGGGGTGTCGTGTGGGTGCTGCTGTCCGGATCAGCATAGCCCGCCGGACGGCGTCGGGACGCGAGAAAGGGCCTGTGGCGCGTTCTGGCGCGCCGCAGGCCCTGACGCGTGGGGGACCACGGACCCCCCTCGTAGGACGTCCAAGCGCCACCGGGGCAGTCCTCCGCGGCCGAGATCCGCTGTCCACAGCGTGTGCGCAGGCTGTGGACGACGTCAGTGCCGCCGACCGACGCCTCAGCCGTACGTGTCGCGCGGTCCGCGGCCCTGCACCCGGCGGGGCCCCTTGCGCCAGTCGGCCTGCACCGGCCCGCGGACGACGATCGACGTCACGACGCCCTCACCGACCTGCTCGACCAGCCGCTTGACCATCGTCCGCGTCAGCAGCCGCAGCTGGGTGGCCCAGGCCGAGGACTCCGCGACGAGCACCAGCTCACCGTCGATCAGCGCCTCGGGTCGGCAGTGGTCGGCGATCTCCGGGCCGACCAGGCGGTCCCAGTTCGCGAGCACGCCGGCCGCGCTGGTGGTCTCCTCCCAGCCGCGCTCGGCGACCAGGCGGCGGATCATCGTCCCGAACAGCACCGGGTCACGACCGTCCGGACCCGAGCCCGAGCGGGGCAGGTCGCCGCGCCGCCGCGCCTTGGGCGCGCCTGGTGACAAGCCCTTCTCACGCGCGGCCGCCCGGGCGCGGGCCAGCGCCGCCCGGGCGAGGTCGGGGCCCTTGAGCTCCGGCGTCGCCCCGGGGCCCGGTTCGGGAGCGTCATCGGACACGGGTGACCGTCCCCTCGTGGACGTCGTAGCGACTTCCGGCGAGCGCCTCGGGCACGTCGTCGGCCACGGCGGCCGTGACGAGCACCTGCTCCGCACCGCCCACCAGCTCGGCCAGCCGGTCGCGCCGGCCGGTGTCGAGCTCGGCGAACACGTCGTCGAGCACGAGAACCGGCTCACCGCCGTCGGTCTTGAGCAGCTCGTAGGACGCCAGCCGCAGCGCGAGCGCGAACGACCAGGACTCCCCGTGCGAGGCGTAGCCCTTCACCGGCAGCCCGGACAGCCCCAGGACGAGGTCGTCGCGGTGCGGCCCGACCAGCGAGACCCCCCGCTCGACCTCCTGCGGCCGGACCCGGGCGAGCTCGCTGAGCATCGCGGCCGCCAGCAGCTCGCGGTCGGCCCCGCCTGGTCCGGCGCCGAGGGGCAGCGCGTCGCCCAGCGAGCTCCGGTAGTCGACCTCGGTCGCGCCGCGCTTGCCCTCGCCGCCGACGGCGACCGCGCGGTAGGCCGTGGCGATGCGAGGCCGCAGCGCCTCGACGAGCTTGAGCCGCGCGCCGAGCAGCTCCGCGCCGCAGCGGGCGAGGTGGGCGTCCCATACGTCGAGCGTGCGCATGTCACCACCGCCCGACCGCCGGGCGAGGAACGCGGTCTTGATCAGGGCGTTGCGCTGCTTGAGCACCCGGTCGTAGTCGGCGCGCACGCCGGCGTACCGCGGGGCGGACGACACCAGCAGGTCGTCGAGGAAGCGCCTGCGCTCGGACGGGTCACCGCGCACCAGGGACAGGTCCTCCGGTGCGAACAGCACCGTGCGCAGGATCCCGAGCACCTCGCGCGCCCGTGGCACCGGCCCGCGGTTCACGCGGGCGCGGTTCGCCCGCCCCGGGTTGAGCTCGAGCTCGACCAGCGTCGAGCGGCCGTCGCGCTCCACCTTCGCGCGCACCACCGCCCGCTCGGCGCCGGCCCGCACGAGCGGCGCGTCCGCCGCCACCCGGTGCGAGCCGAGCGTGGCGACGTAGCCCAGCGCCTCGACCAGGTTCGTCTTGCCCTGGCCGTTGCTGCCGACCAGCGCGGTCGACCCGGGGCCGAGCGGCAGCTCGAGCGCGGTCCAGGACCGGAAGTCGGTCAGCGACAGGTGGCTGACGTGCACGCCCTACCGGTCCGGCGACGTTCCGGGCTGGCCGTACGCCTTGCCCTCGCTGACGTCCGGCTCGGCGCCGGTCGGCGGGGCGACGTCGGCCCCGGGGGCGTCGGCGCCCTTCTCGACCGAGCCGGCGGCGGCGGTCACGGCGTGGCCGCCGAACTGGTTGCGCAGCGCGGCGACGACCTTCATGGCGGGTGAGTCGTCCTGCCGGGACGCGAACCGGGCGAACAGCGCGGCCGTGATGACCGGCAGCGGGACGGCGTTGTCGACCGCCGCCTGCACCGTCCAGCGGCCCTCGCCGGAGTCCTGGGCGTAGCCGCGCAGCTCGGACAGGTCGTCGTCCGCGTCGAGGGCGTTGACCATGAGGTCGAGCAGCCAGGACCGGATGACGGTCCCCTTCTGCCAGCTCTTGATGACGGCCGGGACGTCGGTGACGACGTCGGTGGCCATCATCAGCTCCCAGCCCTCGGCGTAGGCCTGCATCAGGCCGTACTCGATGCCGTTGTGGACCATCTTGGCGAAGTGGCCGGCGCCCACCGGGCCGGCGTGCACGAAGCCGAAGTCGCCTTCGGGCTTGAGCACGTCGAAGAACGGCTGGACGAGCGCGACCTGCTCGTCGGTGCCCCCGACCATGAGCGCGTAGCCCTCGGTCAGCCCCCACACGCCGCCGCTGACGCCGGCGTCGACGAAGCCGATGTCGGCCTCGGCCAGGTCGACGGCGTGCCGCTGGTCGTCGGTGTAGCGGGAGTTGCCACCGTCGACGACGACGTCACCAGGCGCCAGCAGGCCCTTGAGCGCCTCGACCGTGTCGTAGGTCGGCTGACCGGCTGGGACCATGACCCAGACGATCCGGGGGGTCGGCAGCTCTGCCACCAGCGCCTCGAGGCTGTCGACCTGGCGGCCGCTCTCGACGGACCGGTCGAAGCCGACGACGGTGTGGCCTCCGCGGCGGAGCCGCTCGGCCATGTTCCCGCCCATCTTGCCCAGCCCGATCATGCCCAGCGTGCCCATGGCTGCTCCTGTCGTTCGACGAACCCGGACCCGCTACCTACCCCGGCGCACGCTCTCACGCGTGCCCGGTCCCGCCCGTGCAGGCGTCGCCCCGTGCAGGCCAGGCACGGGCGAGAGCCTCAGCCCGACAGGCGGACCGGCATCAGCAGGTAGCGGTAGTCGGCCACGGCGCCGGCAACCGCGTCGCGCTTGCCGGTGAGCACCGCGGGACGGGTCGGGCCGGTGAACGACAGCGTCGTCGTGTCGCTGTCTACCGCGCCCAGGCCGTCGAGCAGGTACTGCGGGTTGAACGCGATCTGGAACGGCTCGCCGGCCGCGGAGCCCTCCCAGCCGCACTCGAGCTGCTCGCTGGCCTGGGCGTCGTCGGCGCCGCCGGCCTCGAGCACCACGCCGTCGGCCGAGAAGCCCAGCCGCACGGGGGCGTTGCGGGCCGCGACGAGCGCCACGCGCTTGACCGCCTCGACGAACGGGCCGGTCGCGACCTCGGCGAGGGCGGTGCTCTCGCTCGGCAGCAGCGAGCGGTACTTCGGGAACTCGCCCTCGAGCAGGCGCGACGTCGTACGGCGCCCGGCGCCCTCGAAGCCGATCATGCCCTCGGTCGAACCGCTGCCGGACAGCGCGAGCGTGACCTCGGGGCCGGCGGTGAGCGCCTTGGCCGTCTCGGACAGCGTGCGCGCGGGCACCAGCGCCGTCGTCGAGACATCCGGGTCGGACGGGTTCCAGGTCAGCGTGCGCACCGCGAGCCGGTACCGGTCGGTCGCGGCGAGCGTGAGGGTGTCGCCCTCGATCTCGAACCGGACGCCGGTGAGCACGGGGAGCGTGTCGTCACGGCCGGCAGCGAGCGCGACCTGGCGCACGGCGGCCTCGAAGACGTCCGAGCCCAGCGTGCCGGCGGTGGTCGGCATGGCCGGCAGCGCCGGGTAGTCCTCCACCGGCAGCGTCGGCAGCGTGAAGCGGGCCGGTCCGCAGGTCAGCACGACGCGGGTGCCCTCGAGCCGGAGGTCGACCGGCTGGGCCGGCAGCGACCGGACGATGTCCGACAGGAGCCGGCCCGGCACCAGCACGCGGCCGGGCACGTCGGCGGTGGCCGGCAGGCGGACCCGCGAGCTGACCTCGTAGTCGAAGCCGGAGATCTCCAGGCCGGTCGCGCCGGACTCGTCCGGGCCGACCTCGAGCAGCAGTCCGAGCAGGACCTGCATCGGCGGTCGAGCCGGCAGGGACCTGGCCGTCCAGACGACGGCGTCTGCGAGCGCGTCGCGCTCGACCCTCAGCTCCATGCCCATCCCTCGGTCATCGGTCCTGCCCTCTTCTTGTCATCAGCGTGCGTGTAGGCCGACACCCTGCCAGAGCCTGGCCCCTCCACAGATCCGCACGCCCCGAGAACCAGGGGGTGTTCTGTGAGGGAGAGGTGCTCGTCGCAGTGGTAGGGGTGTGCGTGCCTGTGGACGAGCACCGAAGCCGCAGGTCAGCAGGCGTGGCGCCGTGTGAGGACGCTGTGGACGCCGACCCCGTGCGTCGGTGGACGGTTGGGGACGGCCGGGTGGCCGTCCGGCGTCCTCCACGGGAGCGAGCGGTGTCGTCCACAGTTGTCCACAGCGTTGTCCCCACCTTGTGCGGAAAGGGGGTGACCACCGTCACGGTTGGCGGGAGCGCGTCTTGATGCGGTTGGTGAGCTCGGCGACCTGGTTGTAGGTGGCCCGGCGCTCGGGCATCTGGGCCCGGATCTTGCGGTCGGCGTGGATCACGGTGGTGTGGTCCCGGCCGCCGAACATCTGCCCGATCTTGGGCAGCGAGAGGTCGGTGAGCTCGCGGCAGAGGTACATGGCGATCTGCCGGGCCGTCACCAGCACGCGGGAGCGCGAGGAGCCGCACAGGTCCTCCATCGTCAGCCCGAAGTACTCCGCCGTCGCGGCCATGATCGTCGCGCCGGTGATCTCCGGCCCGCCCTCGGCGGGGATGAGGTCCTTGAGGACGACCTCGGCCAGCGCGAGGTCGACGACCTGGCGGTTCAGCGACGCGAACGCCGTCACCCGGATCAGCGCGCCCTCGAGCTCGCGGATGTTGCGCGAGATCTTGGAGGCGATGAACTCGAGCACGTCCGGCGGGGCGGCCAGGCGGTCCTGGGCGGCCTTCTTGCGCAGGATGGCGATGCGGGTCTCGAGGTCGGGCGGCTGCACGTCGGTGATCAGGCCCCACTCGAAGCGGGTCCGGAGCCGGTCCTCGAGCGTCGACAGCTGTTTGGGGGGCCGGTCGGAGCTGATCACGATCTGCTTGTTGGCGTTGTGGAGGGTGTTGAAGGTGTGGAAGAACTCCTCCTGCGTCCCCTCCTTGTGCTCCAGGAACTGGATGTCGTCGACCAGCAGGATGTCGACGTCGCGGTAGCGCCGGCGGAAGCTCTCGGCCTTGGAGTCGCGGATGGAGTTGATGAAGTCGTTGGTAAACTCCTCCGAGCTGACGTAGCGCACCCGGGCCCCCTGGAACAGGTGCTGCGCGTAGTGCCCGATCGCGTGCAGCAGGTGGGTCTTGCCCAGGCCGCTCTCGCCGTAGATGAACAGCGGGTTGTAGGCCTTGGCCGGCGCCTCCGCGACGGCCACCGCGGCGGCGTGCGCGAACCGGTTCGAGGCGCCGATGACGAAGGTCTCGAACGCGTACTTCGGGTTCAGCCGGGCCGGCTCGGCCGGACCGCGGCCGGCGCTGTCGCCGTACGGCTGCACCGGCAGGCGGCGGACCTCCGTGCGTTCCTCGTCGTCGTAGCGCGACGAGCCGTAGGACGGGTCGAAGGCCGGGTCGTACGGGGCGGAGCCCGACAGCGGCTCGTCGCCGAAGCCGCCGGAGGCGAGCTCGGCGGCGGCGTCGTGCGCACTCGTCGGGTACGGCGCGGCGGCAGGCTCGGGCTCCCGCACCGGTGGGTCGGTCGGGCGTGCGGGTGCGGCCGCCGGGGTGCCGGCCGGCTGCACCGTCACCGCCACCCTGATGTCGCGGCCGTACGCCGACGACAGCGCCGCGGCGATCACCGGGCGCAGCCGGCTCTCCAGGACGTCCTTGGCGAACTCGTTGGGCGCCGCGAGCAGCGCGGTGTCCTCGACCAGGCCCAGCGGGCGGGTCAGCGCGACCCAGGCCCGGTGCTGCGGCGAGAGAGCGCCGTCGGCGAGGTCGGCGACGGCGCGGGTCCACACGTCCTCGAGCGCCAGCGGCGCATTCGGGTCGGTCGTTCCGGGCTCGGGATCGGTCACGCGGTTCCTCGGCTCGGGGTCGGTCAGGCAGCGGCAGGCTCGCTACCCTGCCCTCTGCGACGGCGAGATGTCCACAGGGGTGTCCACAGCCTGTGGAGACACAGGGGGTACGGGAGCAACGACGCGCTCCGAGCACGGCGCGACCGCGGAGTCCCGGTCCCGGGACCTGTCCGCGGTGGTGCTCGGCGCGGGGACGCTAACAGCCGCAGGGACGGCGGGCAAGGCGTTCTCAGGAACCCGTGAGAACCCGTCGCGGCGTGTCGCGCCCCGCCTGTTTGACCCTCTCCCGAGGGGTCCGTACCTTGGAGACCGTCTGTGCCCGCGCCGGGCCCGGTCCTGACACGTCAGGCCCGTCCGTGCGCACGCTCCCGGTCCCTTCCGGGCGCGGCGCCCAGGCCGCACCAGCCACCCGAGAGCGAGCACCTGCCGTGAGCAAGCGCACCTTCCAGCCGAACAACCGCCGTCGCGCCAAGACCCACGGCTTCCGGCTGCGCATGCGCACCCGCGCCGGCCGCGCGATCCTCAACGGCCGTCGTCGCAAGGGCCGCGAGGAGCTGTCGGCCTGAGCCGACCGGCTCCCGCCGCTCCGGCGCACCGCAGGAGGTGGACGTGCTGTCACGTGAGCACCGCCTGCACCGTTCGGCCGACTTCACCGACGTGGTCCGTCGCGGCCGTCGCGCGTCGCGGCCACTGCTGACCGTGCACGTCCTGCTGCCCCCGGCCGTGGACCCCGGCACCGCTGCCCTGGCCGAGCCAGGTCCTGCGCGCGCCGGTCTGGTCGTCGGCAAGGCGGTCGGCGGCTCGGTGGTCCGCTCCACCGTCTCTCGCCGGTTGCGGCACCTGCTGCGGGACCGGGTCGGGGCCCTCGCGGCCGGGACCCGGCTCGTGGTGCGCGCGGCTCC
>JAOPVV010000008.1 GCA_025966005.1 Frankiales bacterium | reverse complement strand
TCGCGCCTTTCAGCGGCGGCAACAACGGCTCGATACGGGCCCACTGCTCATCAGTCAGAAGCGACGTCGTCGACATCCACCGAGCATCTCGCCCGAACCACGCTCAACAATTGAGACACGCCCTAGGCGTCGGGCTCGTCGGTGCGGGCGCTCGGGCGGCCGCCCCGGCGCTCCTGCAGCAGCCAGCCCGTGCCGTCGGGGTCGCTGAAGGAGGCGAACGAGCCGAAGTCGGCCCGCTCCGGGTGCAGACCGGCGCTCTGGCCGTCCTGGCTGAAGTGGAACGGCTCGCTCACCTCGACACCGCGGGAGCGCAGGTCCGCCAGCGCGGCCTCGAGGTCGGTGACCACCAGGTGCAGGCCCTGCAGGCTGCCGGCCGCCGCGTCGTTGCGCATCAGACTGACGGAGCAGTCCGAGCCCGGCGGGGTCAGCTGCACGACCCGGAAGTCCTCACCGGCCCGGTGGTCGACGTCGACGCGGAAGCCGGCCCGCTCGTAGAAGGCCTTGGCGCGGTCCACGTCGGAGACGGGTACGACGACGAGCTCGAGTCGGTAGTCCATGCGCGGCAGCCTCGCACGGCACCGACCATGGGCGCCGTAGCGTGCCGGTGTGCTCGGCAGACTGGACCTCGCCCCCGCCCGCGAGCGCCCCGCACTCCTGGCGCCGGCCGTCGCGGCCTCGCTGCTGGCGTGGCGACGGGGTGGTGAGGCGCAGGTCGCGGTGATCGACCCGGAGCTGGCCGACACCGCCGCCTTCTGCGCCGCCTACGACGTCGGGCTCGACGCCTCGGCCAACTGCGTGGTCGTCGTCGGCCGGCGCGGCGAGGTCGTCAGGCACGCCGCCTGCGTCGTGCTCGCGACCACCCGGGCCGACGTGAACGGCCTGGTGCGCCGGCACCTCGACGTCCGCAAGGCGTCGTTCGCACCGCAGGAGCAGACCGTCGAGGCGACCGGGATGCAGTACGGCGGCATCACGCCGATCGGCCTGCCGGCGCAGTGGGCGGTGCTCCTCGACCCCGCCGTCCTCGAGGTGCCGCTCGTGGTGATCGGCAGCGGGGTCCGCGGGTCGAAGCTGGTCCTGCCGGGTGCGGCGCTCGGCGACCTCCCGGGTGCCGTCGTCCTTCCCGGGCTCGGTCAGCCTGCGTAGGCGACCCGGCGGCCGCGGCTCTCAGCGCCCGGGCGACGGCGGCACGTCGTGGGCCAGGTCGTACGACAGGTCGCCGCCCTCGTCCTCGGGCGCCGCGTCACGCAGGTGCTGCGCAGCAACGGCGACGGACCTGCCGCCGGTGCGTCCGGGGCGACGTCGTGCGCGAGGTCGTAGCCGTACTCCCGGGACGGGGCCTGCGCCGGTGACTGGTCCTGCTGGGACATCACGGTCTCCCTCCGGGTCGTCCCCCGAGAGTGGTCCTGTCGACGGACGGCGTCCACTGCTCGAGCCCGTCGAGCACGCCGCGCGCAACGAGGTCGTCGCCGACGACCTGCGCGGTGATCCCTCCGTGCCGGACGTGCCTGCCCGGGAGGTCACCGTCGTCGAACGGCTCCGACGGGCACGGTCGTGGCGTCCGGGCCGGGGCCTGCGGGAGACTGCGCCCGACCGCCCGCTGCCGGCCCGACCCGGGCGTCCGTGCGGCTCTTCCAGGAGGCTCCCGTGCACACCGCTCTCGAGCACCGATCCGACCGACTCCCCGAAGGAGGCCCGCGATGACGCTGCAGATCGCTCTGGAGGGCGCGAGCCCGCAGGTCGACCCGACCGCCTGGACGGCTCCCACCGCCGTCCTGGTGGGCGACGTCGCGGTCGCTGCGCAGGCCAGCGTCTGGTACGGCGCGGTCGTGCGCAGCGAGTACGAGCCGATCCGCATCGGTGCCCGCAGCAACGTGCAGGACTGCTGCGTCCTGCACGTCGACCCGGGCTTCCCCCTGACCATCGGCCGCGGCGTGTCCGTCGGTCACGGGGCGGTGCTCCACGGGTGCGTGATCGAGGACGACGTCCTGGTCGGCATGGGGGCGACCGTCCTGAACGGGGCGCGCATCGGCGCCGGCAGCATGATCGCGGCCGGTGCGCTGGTGCTCGAGGGTGCGGTCGTGCCGTCCGGCAGCCTGGTGGCCGGCGTCCCGGGCAAGGTGCGGCGCGAGCTGACCGACGAGGAGCGCGCCGGGCTGGTGCTCAACGCCGACGTCTACGTCGAGCTCGCGAGCAAGCACGCCGCCGCGACGTCCGCCTGACACCGTCGCCGGCGCTCCCGTCGGCACGCTCCTGCGTCCCGACACCGGTCGAGGACCAGCGCCGCGGCCGACAGGGCGACGCGACCAGGACGGCCATCGCGGCGCGACGTGCGCGGTCCCGGCGCGCGCCGCCTGGGAAGCCCGTGTGGAGCCTGAGCATCTGCCGTGCGGCTTCCGGGATGCCTCGGCCCTGGCCGGGGACAGCCTCCACGCCGGGACCGCGACCGCACACGCCAGGAGGGGCCATGTCCAGGGTCGTCCACTTCGAGGTCCAGGCCGACGACGTGGAGCGTGCGAAGCGCTTCTACGCCGCGGTCTTCGGCTGGTCCTTCCAGGGCTACGGCGAGGTCACGGGGTCTCCCTACTGGGGGATCGTCACCGGTCCCGACGACCAGCCCGGCATCAACGGCGGTCTGCTGTCGCGCCCGGTGGCCGCCCCGGCCGACGGGCAGGGCACGAACGCGTTCACGTGCACCGTCGCGGTCGACGACTACGACGCGGTCGAGCAGCGGATCCTCGACGGCGGCGGTCGGGTCGCGCTGCCCAAGACGGCTCTGCGCGGGATGGCCTGGCAGGGCTACTACCTCGACACCGAGGGCAACACCTTCGGCATCCACCAGCCCGACCCGGACGCGGCCTAGGGACCGGAGCGGCAGCCGACCGTCGACCCGGTCCGGTTGCCGCCTCCGCACGCCTGCGCAGCCGTGGCCGTTGCCTGGGTGGTGACGGCCCGTGACTCGTGCCCGGCGCGCCGTCGGCGCGCGTGAGCTTACGCATCATCGCCGTGCTGGTAGCGGCCGATCTCGCACTGCGCCAGGTCGCCGGGCTCACACCGCTCAGTCCGATAGGAACTCTGGGGACGTTCCTCGTGAGGAACCAGACACTGGAGTGGGTCGGAGTCACTCAGAAGCGGTTCGCCTGGGCGCTGGCCTTCGGCATGGCGCTGCTCATCGCGATCCTGACCAACGCCGGGGTGCACGGCACAGGCGTACAGCTCATCGGCCTCGCGCTGATCAGCTTGTTGTGGCTCAAGTCCGTGGTGGGGTTCTGCGTCGGATGCTTCATCTACAGCCGCCTGATCAGGGCCGACCTCATCCATCCACAGGAAGCCCCGGCCTGCGGTGGGAACTCCTGCGAGATCGCTGCACCGGCGGCGGACGACCAGGCACGTGTTGCGGGGGCGGTACGCCGAGGAGCCGGCTGATCCCCCCGGAGGTCGACCGGTCACGTCTCGGACCGGCGCTCCACCCGGGCATCCGTGATCGGCGGGCGGAGGTGGTTGGGCCGACGAGCGGAGGTGCTGGCAGGGAGCACGGGGCCGCCGTCCTCGATCGCGGTCCGGCACGCTGTGCTGCTGCCGGAGCCGCCGTCGGTGGTGCGAGTGCGTCCACCCGGCATGCCTCCCCCACCCCACAGACCTCAAGGAGCCGGGCACCGGCCAGGACCGCTACCCGGGCACGAAGTGGCCCCGTTCCCGTCACCGTCGAGCAGCCTCACGTCGAGCCCGCCCCGGTGACCCCGACGATGCCGGCGTCACCGACGCCGGACTCCTCATCGGCATCCTGCTCACCGCCGTGCTCGTCCTGGTCCTCTGCGTCGCCGCCGTCCGCAGCTGAGGTGCTGCGCCGCTGCCCCCCTCTGGGGTGGGTGTGAGGTAGACATACCGGGCACGTCGCAACTCCGCTGGGTAACCGGTCAGTTACGTTCGGTGTTGAAGCGAGGAGACTGTCATGCAGGCGAACGAGAACATCAGCGTCGTCGTCCGGCTCCTGATGGGACTGCACGGCAGCCAGACCCGCGCCGACCTCGGCCGAGGCATGGGCATGTCCACCATCTCGGTCTCGTCCAAGCTGTCCGGGACCAGGCCGTGGATGATCCAGGACCTCGACCGCCTCGCCGAGCACTTCGCCGTCCCCCCGGACACGTTCCTCCGGCCGCTCGACACGCTCGTGAACGTCCCCGTCGCCCGCAAGGAGACCAGGACCCCGGCCATGGACGGCCCGTAGCAGCGACGACCGGCCTGCCGGACGAGGTCCTGCTGGCCGATCGGGTGGCTGACCCAGTACGGAACGGCGCTGGTGGTGCACCGAGCACCGGTGCACGTACAGGGCCAGAGGTGCACGGACCGGCGCGGGAGACCGCCAGGGACTGCCTGGCGCGACGCCGCCCGCGTCGATGATCTCGTCAACGCCAGCGTTTACACTCAGCGGGTGACGCTCGACGAGCTGCTTCGGCACAGCGCGGCTCTGGGCCGACGGGTGGAAGCCGACAGGGCCGCGGTGACGGAGCTCGCTGTGCGACGCCGGGCCGTCGATGCCGAGGCCCGCCGTGTGCGAGCGGACGTCGACCGCGTCCAGGCCCATGCGCAGCAGCTGCTCAACGCCCGGCCCGTCCCGTCAGACCTGCGTCGACCGCCCGGGGGTCTCAGGTAGCCGCCCTCCGCCCAGGGCCACCTCGAGCACCGAGGCCGACCGCGCAGCACAGCTGGAAGCGGCAGACCGCGAGGACGCCGTCCTCGTCTCGCCGCTCGCCGGTGAGCGCGGAGCGGCCGAGGCAGACACCGACAGCAGCGTCGGGGACGGCCAGCACCGGGCGACCGCGGCGGCCGTCCGTCAGGCGAGCAGGTCGGGCGGCGCCGTCGAGCAGCTGCGCGAGCTCGCCCTGGACGCACGCGTCCCCGGCCACACCGTGCCCCACCCCGGCATCCCGACAGCCCAGCCCGAGCAGGCGATGACGAGCCAGCGCGACCGGATCATCCGTCCAACACCGCCAGTGCGGCAACGGCGCGGACGGGCGGCACCTGCCGCCTCCACGGTGCCGCGACGGGCGGTCGACGGACGGGTCAGTCGAAGCGCTCGGCGAGGTTGACGATGATCCCCTCCGGCCCGCGCACCGACGCCATGCGCCAGACGTCGTCGTACTCGCCGACGCCCCCGATCAGCCGGTAGCCGACCGCCGCGAGCCGGTCGAGAGTCGCCTGCAGGCCCTGCACCTCGAAGGACACGTTGCTCAGGCCGGGCCGGGTGGCCATCGCCGCAGGCGACCCGGGCTCGGGGTCGGGTCGGACGAACCTGGTCAGCTCCAGCCGCGTCCCGTCGTCGGGCGGCCTCAGCAGGACCATCTCCGTACGGGAGTCGGGAATGCCGATGACGGTGTCCGAGAACTCGCCCTCGAGGAACGTGCGTCCCTCGACCTCGAAACCGAGCTCGACGAAGAACGCCGACACCGTGTCGAGGTCGGCGACAGTGATGCCGACGTGGTCGAAGCGTCGAATGCGCGACATGGAGTGCATCCTTCCGGGTTCGGACGGCGGGTGGCGGCTGCGGGACGGGCCCTAGACGCGCGGCGCGCTTGGGATGGACGATGCCCCACCGACGCCAGACGCTTGTCTGGGGCGCCTACGTCAACGGCACCTCCACGCCGCTGACGATGCCGTCGTCGAGGTGGCCGCGCTGCCCAGGGCCTGCAGGTGGGCGTCGACGGCGTCGCGGTCACGGGCGAGGCAGTCGATGCGCCGGCTCATCTGCTCGCGCTCCTGGGCCAGGATGTCGAGCACCTCCGGGTCGACGTCGGAGAAGTGGATCTGGGGCTGCTGCCCGAGGCACGGCAGGATCTGCTTGGTGACCCGGGTAGGCAACCCGGCGTCGAGCAGCCCCCGGATCGTCGACGACGTGTCCGGTCAGGACAGCCAGCCGCTACTACCGGTCGTCGGGTCAGCGGCAGGGCGACGGGGTCCTCGGTCGCTGCTGTCGAGGACGACATTCGCGAGCCCTGATGGTGAGGCGGTGGCGCCGTGGAACGCCTGGACCGGCAGTTCGCACCGCTGGTACCGGCGTGGGAACCCGTCGTCGCAGAGGCCGGAAGACGAGCTGGGCCGCGCTGCTCGTAGCCCGTGAGGGCTGCTCCAGGCCACCGACAGCAGCTCGGGAGCACCCGCGCTGCGGCGCACGACCTGGCCCAGGGTCCGCTCGAGGCGGGCGATGCGTGAACGTCGACATGGGCCGCGAGGCAGGACCATAGTGGGCCGGGCGGCTGTGGCAGCCGCATCCGGAGGCCTGCATGACGACGATCGGCGCAGGCACGGCCTCGGCCCTGCTGACCGCGCTGATCACCGTGGTCGACTGCTCCGCCGACACGCCGCCTGGCGTCGCCTCGGCGCCGGCTTCGGACGCGACTTCGGCTGCGACAGGACTGCGGCTCGTGGCGTTGGGCGACTCCAGCTCAACAGGAGCCGGCGGCACCGAGGGCGGCGGATGGGTCCGGCGGTACGCGGACCTGCTGCAGGCGAAGACCGGACAGCCGGTCGAGGTGCTCAACCGTGCCAGCAAGGGCCAGGCGAGTGACTCGCTGGCCAGTCAGGTCGAGTCGAACCAGGCGCTGCGCGACGAGCTGGCACAGGCGGACTACATCGTGATCGGAGCCGGCGGCGCTGATCTCAACGACGGTGACGACGCCTGGGCCGCAGGCAGCTGCAGCGGACCAGCCTGGTACACGACGGTCCTCGCCGACTACAGGACGAACATCGCCCGAGTCGCCAGCAGCATCGCTGAGCTCCGCACGGACAAGCCGACGGTCTTCCGAGCCGTCACGCCGCCGAACGTCCTCACCGGAGCCGAGAAGGTCATTCCTCCCTTCCTGCGTGCCACGGCGACCGAGATCGGCGTCCTGCAGGCCAGATCCGCGCGCGAGTCGACCTGCACCGCACTGCGCGCCCACGGTGGCGAGTGCATCGACGTGCTCACAGCGTTCAACGGCGCCGACGGGACGACCGACGCCTACGCCAGCGGGCTGCTGAACCTCACCAGCTGCTGCTACGGGAGCGCGCAAGGCCAGCAGCGGATGGCCGAGCTGCTCATCCAGACGGGCCCGACCGACAGTGCTCTCCCAGGGCCGGCGGCGAGAGGCGGGCCCCGCACGAGACGAGCGTGATGGACGCAGAGTCACCGACGGGCCCTGAGCTGCCCATCTGAGGCCCATCAGACTCGACGGGGGCGGCGTGTCGCAGCGGCAGCCGACACAGCAGCGGCAGGAGCGCCCGAGCCTGTGACCTGCGGGCGATAGCGCCGCTCCAGGTCCGCGATGACCACAGCCCGCTCGGGCAGATCGTCGCGTTGACGTTCCACTGACCTCGCGGCATCGGTGTTCCTGGGACCGTGCCGTCGTCCAGCAGCTCCTTGAGGATCTCCGTCGGCAGGTCGAGCTGCTTGGCCGCCTGGCCCAGCGTGATCTCCGGTATCAGGTTTCTGTCGCGCTGCACGCCAGGCACGTCCGGCCAGGCCCCGGGTTCCCGTGGCAGACCTGGCAGGAACCACGCACTCGCTCGGAGAAGTCAGCTACGTACGCCGCGATCTCGTCCTTCTTCTCCGGCGTCATGGGCTTGTCATCCACCGTGACGATCGGCGAGCCGCTCGGCAAGATCCACCTTTCGATCGCCCAGTCGCTCGGGTCGCCGAGTCCTACCGGCCGCCGCAGCTCATCCGGCAGCGACATGATGGTGGTGATGCTGTGGTCCAGCACATGCGGCAGTGCCGCGTAGGCCTGGTGACAGTCCACGTCGGAGTGTCGGGCGCTGGTGCGGGCGTCGCACTCCTGCTCGCGGAGCAGCCGGTACCCGGTGAACCTGCACAGGGTGAGCGTGATGATCTCGCTGTCATACAGCCCTGACGCGGCTACCCAGCCGCCGTCGGGCTCGTCGGATCCTGCGTGGTCGCCGTCCTTGATGACTCGCATCAAGCCAGTGTCCCCGAAGTAGCCGCTGACGCGCCGCCCAGCACATGGGCTGGTGAGTGCGCGTGCCGGGCCGGCCTGTGCCTCCCGGGCGAACGGGCGCAGCATCGTCTCGTCACGATTCGCCAATCCCGCCCGCCTCCCTCTACCTTGGTCTCAATGTCCGAAACCTGGGCAGAACAGACGCCCGGTCGGGACGCCGAATCCGCCCCCCGACCGCGAACGCGAGGGCGCTGCACCCTCTATGCCGGGGCGGGAGCGGGGTCCGAACCCAGGACTGCCACGTGCACCACCACGGACGGCCGGACGGAGATTCCAACCGGCTCGCCCGCAGGCGTACGAACCAGGAGTCCCCTGAAGCTCGCCATGAACAAGGCCGTCGCAGCGGCTGCCACGCTCACCACCATCACGGCGCTAGCCGTCACCACCACCCAAGACGACGAGCAGGAGGCACCGACATGGAAGGCGGCGTCCACCACGATGTCCGAGGTGCAACTCGCACCCGACGCCCCACGTCGTGAGGACGCGCAGGTCCGGGCAAGCCGGACCCGCACGAACGCCCTGCGCATCGACGCAGCGCAAGCGGCAGCAGCAGCAGCAGCACAAGCGGCGCAGGAAGCGGCTGCCAAGACAGCCGCAACGAAGGCAGCAGACGCAGCCGCAGACCGCGAAGCCGAGCGCCGGGCAGTAGCCCACCAGGCCGAACACGACAGAGCCGACCAGGCGGCCCGCGAGCTGGCCGAGCGTGAGCGCCCCACCAGCGAGATGGCCGCCAGCGGCACATCCGCACCAGCCGCCGCGACGTCCTCATCGTCGGGTTCCACCGACGCTGGACGCGAGGCGCTCGGGGAGGCGCCGAACCACGCGGGCAAGTCCTACGAGTGGGGCGCCACCGGCCCCGACACGTTCGACTGCAGCGGCTTCACGTCGTACCTGTTCGAGCGGCAGGGAACGCAGCTGCCCCGCACCGCGCGCGACCAGTACGCCGCCAGCGACAAGGTCGACAAGGGCAGCAAGCAGCCCGGAGATCTGATCTTCACCTACGGCAGCGACGGGATCTACCACGTCGGCATCTACGCCGGCGACGGCGCGATGTGGGCGGCGACCAAGAGCGGCGACGTCGTCCGGCGCCAGGAGATCTGGACCTCCCAGTACTACGTCGGAAGGGTCTCGTGATCCGGCTGGTGCTGCTCGCCGGTCTCGCGCTCACGATCTACATCGTGGTCGCGTCGGGCCTCGGCTTCATCGTCGGCCGAGCCATCCGGATCGCCGACGACGCGACTGCCGCCGGACGCCGCCGAGCCAGGTAGCTCCGGAGGTCGGCAAGCGGGGCGAGGGACCGTTCTGATCAGCGGCCCCTCGCCCCGAGCGCTGTCCCGGGGAGTTGGAGACCGCGGCGGGTCCCCCGCTCCCGCGGGTCCCGTTCGGGTCCCCAGAATCACCCAGGACACGGGCCCAGACGGAACCTGACCGCCGCACACCACCTCTGACCTGCATGAACAGCGTTCCCGCAGGTCAGGGGCGGTGTGACGGGGGACGAGCCGGCCTGTAAGCCGGGTTCTGTCGTCGTCGCCGCCCCGAGGGACAGCGGTGACGGACGGTCATCCATCTAGGACCACCGTTGCCGGTGGCCTCGTGCGGTCTACCCGCAGGCATCGGGCGGGCCGCCCTCGAGCGCCTGCGCAGGACCCCCGAGAGGGTCCCTCTTGACCTTGCTCCGGGTGGGGTTTGCCGAGCCGCCCGGGTCACCCCGGGCGCTGGTGCGCTCTTGCCGCACCGTTTCACCCTTGCCGGCACCGAAGCACCGGCGGTCTCTTCTCTGTGGCACTGTCCCGCGGGTCACCCCGGGTCGGTGTTACCGACCACCCTGCCCTGTGGAGCCCGGACTTTCCTCGACAGCTGGGTGCTGCCGCGACCGTCCGGCCGACTCGTCCCCGGGAGCAGGCTACGCCTGAGCGGTCAGGCACCCATCCGGAACGGCTTCGGCGGCGGCTTGAGGTCGGCCCGCGGACACTCGGCCAGCGTGTAGCCGCCGTACCCGAGGGCCTCGTCGCACAGCGCCTCGACGCTCCAGCCGTGCTGGCTGCCGAGCTTCGTGACGGTGGCCCGGTAGATGGTGATCGCGTAGCGCGTGGGGGTGCCGTAGCTGACCTGCAGGCTGCCGAGCAGCTCGGAGTCGCCGGGGCTGGTCCCGCCGGTGCCGTTCCACGGGCGCTCGTAGCGCTGCCACAGCGTCGGGCTGCTGGCCCAGTGCCCGCCGGAACGGACGTCGCGCAGCGCGAGCTCGACCAGGACGGTGCGCGCCGCGCTCTCCGGAAGCACGGCAGCGGGGCGGATGACCTCGGTGACGGCGACGTCCCCGTACACCTCGGCAGCGAGCATCTCCAGCGGGTCCATGCAGGAGGTGTCGGCACTGGACAGGGCGGGGCGTACACCCGAACGGGTGTCCTGGGTCAGCCGGGCAGGTGGCCCGTGTCGTTCATGGACCGGACGACGGACGGGCCGTCCGCGTACCACTGCACCTCCGACAGGCAGGCCAGGTCGAGGTGCATCCGGTACAGCGCGCTGGGCGGCGCGTCGAGGGCGAAGCGCAGCAGCGTCTTGATCGGCGTGACGTGGCTGACCAGCACCACGGTCTGGCCGGCGTAGGTCTCGAGCACGCGGTCGAGCGTCGCGCGGACCCGCGCCGCCGTCGCCTCGAAGCTCTCCCCGAACGGCGGCGGGACCGCCGGATCAGCCAGCCACGCGGCCATCTCAACCGGCCACTTCTGCTGGATCTCGGCGAAGGTGTAGCCCTCCCAGTCGCCGAAGTCAGTCTCGCGCAGGCCCTCCTCGAACACCGGCTCGAGCCCGAGCGCCCCGGCGACCCGCTCGGCCGTCTGCCGGGCCCGGCGCACCGGGCTGGCGAGCACGGCGGTGGCGCCGCTGGTCGCCAGGCGCTCGGCGGCCGCGGTCGCCTGGGCCTGTCCGACGTCGGTGAGCACCTGGTCGCCGACGCCCGAGAAGCGCTTCTCGACCGACAGCACCGTCTGCCCGTGGCGCAGCAGCAGGGTGGTCGTCGGCCTCGTGGAGGCGGTCGACCAGGCGGGCTTCGCGGGTGAGGACTGGGCCGCCGGGCCGGACAGCGACGCCGTCGGCTCGTGCTCGCTCAGCCAGGCGTCCGCGGCGTCGGCGGGGCCGGTGTCGCCACCCGGACGCCAGACGTCACCGCGGGAGGCCGCGTCCATCGCCTCGTTCGCGAGCCGGTCGGCATGGCCGTTCGCGGCCCTCGGGATCCACGAGAAGCGGACCGCCGGCAGGCGGCGGACGAGCGCGGTGGCCTCGGCGTACAGGGGCTTCATGGACGGGTGCTTGACCTGCCAGCGACCGCTCATCTGCTCCACGACGAGCTTGGAGTCCATCCGCACCTCGACCTCGGACGGGTCGTGCTCGAGCGCCGCGGTGAGACCCGCGAGCAGCCCGCCGTACTCGGCGACGTTGTTCGTGGCCCGCCCGATGCCCGCGGCCCGCTCGGCGAGCACCTCACCGGACGCGGCGTCGCGGACGACCGCTCCGTAGCCGGCCGGTCCGGGGTTGCCGCGCGACCCGCCGTCGGCCTCGACGACGAGCCGGCGACCGGTGCTCACAGGCCGGACTCCGCCGTCCGCACCATGATCCGGCCGCACTCCTCGTGCCGCAGCACCTCGTCGGACGCAGCAGCCCGGATCTCGGTCTTCTCGTTGTTCATGAGGTCGAGGTGGCAGCCGCCGCAGCGACCGCGGCTGATCTCACCGGCGCCGACCCCGCCCTCGGAGGCCCGCAGCCGCTCGTAGAGCGCCAGCAGGTCGGCGGGCATCCCGGCGGCCAGCTCGGCGCGCTCGACGACAGTGCGCTCGAGCTCGGCGTCGATCTCGACGAAGGCGGCGTCACGGGCGCGCTCGGCCTCGGTGCGGGCCGCGAGGTGGTCGGCGCGCTGCGCCAGCAGCCGGTCGAGCTCGCCCTGGGCGGACTCGGCCCGCTCCATCACCTCGAGCTCGCTGTCCTCGAGGTCGGACTGGCGGCGGGACAGCGTCGCGACCTCGTGCTCGAGGTCCTGCAGCTGCTTGGCGACGGTGACCGCCCCGGAGGACATCCGCTGCTGGTCGCGCTCCCGGCGGACCCGGACCTGCTCGATCTCGCGCTCGAACTTCGCCTGCTCGCGCCCGAGGTCGCTGACCTCGGTCTCGGCCCGGACGACCGCGTCGCGCAGCGCGTCGACCAGCCCGTCCAGCCGCCCCATCTCGGCGGTCTCCGGCAGCGTCCGGCGACGGTGGCGGAGCCGGTCCAGGGCGCTGTCGAGGCCCTGCAGCTCGAGCAGGCGGAGCTGGACGAACGGGTCGGCCTTCACGGGGTGCTACTCCTCAGCTCGGCGACGACGCAGCGTGCGGCGACGTCACGGCGTGCGTCCAGGGGTCGGTGACCTGCGCCGACACGACGGTCTCCACCGTAGTCGCGGCCGACAGGCGTCGCGCGACGTCGGCGAGCCACGGCCACTCGGTCGCCCAGTGGGCCGCGTCGATCAGGGCCAGCCCCTGCGGGGCCTCGCTCGCCGGGTGGTGCCGCAGGTCGGCCGTGAGGTAGGCGTCGGCCACCACCGCCTCTCGCAGCAGCCCGTCGCCGGCGCCGCCGCAGACCGCGAGGGTGCGCACGACCCGGTCGGGGTCGCCGGCGGCGCGCACTCCCCAGGCGGTCGCCGGCAGGACGGCCGCGGCCCGCCGGGTCAGCTCGCCGAGCGGCAGCGGCTCGGGCAGCTCCCCCACCCGGCCGAGGCCGCGCGGTCCCGGCTGCGGGACGAGCTCGAGCAGGTCGAAGGCCGGCTCCTGGTACGGGTGGGCGGCCCGCAGTGCCTCGAGCACGGCCCGCCGGCGGCCGTGCGGGAGCACCACCTCGAGCCGGGTCTCGGCGACCCGCTCGACGCGTCCGACCTCGCCGACGGACGGCCGGGCGCCGCTCAGCGGGCGGAACGTGCCCGTGCCGGTCGTGCTCCAGGCGCACCGGTCGTAGTCGCCGATCGCGCCGGCACCGGCCGCCGACAGGGCCTCCAGCAGCGCCTCGGCGTCGCCGGTGGGCACGAAGACCACCAGCTTGTCGAGCGGTTCGGGCCGCGCCTGCAGCGGGCGGGTGGCGCGCAGGTCGAACAAGGAGGCCAGCGCGTCGGAGACCCCCGGGTCCGCCACGTCGGCGTTGGTATGCGCGACGAACAGGCCCGCGCCGGCAGAGATCAGGCGGTGGACCACCCGGCCCTTCGCCGTCGTCGCCGCGACCGACGTCGTGCCCCGCAGGTACAGCGGGTGGTGCGTGAGCAGCAGGTCGAAGCCGCCGTCGACGGCCTCGGCGACGACCGTCTCGACGGGGTCGACGGCCACCAGCACCCGCCGCACGACGGCCGCCGGGTCGCCGCAGACGAGTCCGACGGCGTCCCAGGACTCCGCCCAGGACGGGGGGTACAGGCCGTCGAGGACCTCGACGACGTCGGCCAGGCGGGCGGTCACGCGCAGCAGGCTACGGCGGTCGGGGGCGACCGGGTCGGCCGCGCTACGGCTGCCGGGGGACAGTGCCGTCGACCGGCGAGACGCTGCGCAGCGGGCTGGTCCCCGCCACCTGCGCGGAGACCTTGTCGAGCACCTCGTCCGGTCGCATCGCGAAGGCCCCGGCGGCGATGTCGAGCAGCACCGCACCGAGGGCGACCAGCGAGGCCGTCGTGCCCTCCGGATCGCGGCGTGCGGTGTCCATCAGGGCGCCGTGCGCGCCCGGTTCGCCGCGGACGTACGCCCGGACGTGCCCGACCGACTCCGTGAACCGGTCGAGGTCAGGAAGGTGCACGACGTGTGACGACACCGCGCGCACGCTAGGGAACGCAGCCCGGTGCCGACCGTGACTGCGCGGTCTGTCCGTTCTGTCCGTGTCGTGGGGACCAAGTGCGCGAAAGCCTGCACAGGCGGCCTCCGGGGGTCGAGACTGCCTGCGGGGAGGTGGGGCGCATGCGGCTCGGCAGACGGACGACAGCGGTCCTGGGACTGCTGGCGATCGGGCTGTGCGTGCTGCCGGCCGCCGCCGGCCCGGTGGTGGCCGAGCCCTCCGAGGTGCAGGCCTACTTCTTCGGCGACAGCCTGATGGCCGGGACGGGCTCGCACCCGAAGCGGCCGGTGATGGCCCGCGTCGCGGCCGCGCAGCTGGGCTGGGACGTCGAGGTCGACGCCTGGGGCGGCACCGGCTACACGACCACAGGCCGCTCCCCCGGCTACCTCGACCGGCTGCGCCTGCCCGGCGCGCTGTCGGGGTCCTACGACGTCGTCCTGCTCGAGGGCGGCACCAACGACGCCCGGAACGCGGCCGAGCCGGAGCGCGTGCGCGACGCCGTCCGCGACGTCGTCGACGAGGTCCAGCGCCGTCAGCCCGCGGCCCTGGTCGTGCTCATGGGGGCGTACGACCCGCCGCCGCCGGGACGGGTCGACCGGCGCCGCGCCGTCGTTGACACGATCGTCGCCGCGGTCGCCGCCGAGCGCGGCCTGCCCTTCTTCAGCCCCCTGTCGGGGCGCTGGACCGACCGGCAGCAGCGCCGCTTCCTCGACGGCGACCTGCTGCACCCCAGCGCCCGCGGCTACGGCGTGATGGGCTCGCGCCTGGCCGCCGAGCTCTCGGTGGTCGTGCGCTCCGGCCGCATCTCCCAGGCCCCCCAGCTCGCGAGCAGGACGCCGTAGAGCAGCGGGGAGCGCAGGTCGAGCACCCGCGGCTCGCTGAGCAGGAAGAAGACCCCCGACAGCAGCACCGCCGCGGCGACGGACATCGCGTCGACCGGGATGCCGACGCGTGGGAGCAGCAGGGCGAGCACGGCGCCGGCGCCGACCGTGGTCAGGACGACCGGGGCGAACAGGTCCCCGCCGACCGGCCCGTCGACGGTCAGCACGGCGCCCAGCCCGAAGCCGGTCACCACGAGCCCCGGCCCCCAGAGGTCGCCGTCCCGGCCACCGGCGGCCGCGGCCAGCAGGTAGCCGAGGCCGGTGACCAGCGGCAGCCACAGGAACGGCAGCGGTCGGTCGTCGCCCACGAGGACGACGACCGCGACGGCCGCCAGCAGGAGCACGGTGCCGCGCCGCCGACGGGGGGTCATCAGCTGTTGATGACGTCTGCGCCGCGGAAGCTGAAGGTCTCCTGCTCACCGGGGAACTCGTCGGTGTCGTCGTCGTCGGCGTCGTCGTTGCTGACCGGCTTGTCGCCGGCGCCGTAGAGCCCGTCGGCGTTGGAGTCGTCGTAGAGCCGGGCCACGAGCTCGGTCTCCTCGGTGAGGATCTCCGCGAGCGACACCTGCACCAGGGACGAGGTCGCGCCGGCCGGGACCATGCCCGCCCCGAGGACGTTGCTCCCGCCTTCAGACAGGACGACGACCCAGCCGCCGTCGGTGACGGCGGCGGCCTTGACGTTGACGGTCGGGCCCTCGCTGACCTGGTCCTCGACCTCGAGCACGGCGCTGGTGTCGACGGTGGGGCCGGTGTCGGCCGCCGAGGGTGCGACCGAGGCGCCGGCGGACGCGCCGACGGCGGCACCGGGAGCCGCCGGGGTGTCCTCGACGGTGCAGGCCGACAGCACGGCGGCCGTCGACAGGGCGAGCAGGGACAGGGGCAGGGAGCGCGTTCTCATCAGCCCATCCTCCCAGAAGGGCACAGACGGGACGCGCCGCGGGGTGGACCCAGACAGACTCGAACTGCCGACCTTCGCCTTGTAAGGGCGCTGCTCTACCAACTGAGCCATGGGTCCCGCGGGGCCAGGCTAGAGGCCCGCGAGCACCGCGCGGTACTCGTCGAGGTCGCGGGCGTCCGGGATCGCGTTGACGACCTTGTAGGCGACCGTCCCCTGCTTGTCGACGATGAACGTGCCGCGCAGCGCCAGGCCGATGTCCTCCTGCAGGACGCCGTAGGCCCGGGCCACCTCGCCGTGCGGCCAGAAGTCGGCGAGCAGAGGGAACGAGTAGCCCTGTTCGGCAGCCCACTTCGCATGCACCGGACCGCTGTCGACGCTGATGGCGAGGGTCTGCACGTCGTCCGAGCTGAAGTCCTGGATGCTGTCGCGGATCGCGCACAGCTCGCCCTGGCACACGCCGGTGAAGGCCAGCGGGTAGAAGACGACGACCACGTTCTTGCTGCCGCGGAAGCTGGACAGCCGGACCTTGTTGCGGGCCTGGTCCTCGAGCTCGAAGTCCGGGGCCTCGTCGCCGACCTCAACGGCCATGGTGGGTGTCCTCTCGCGGGGGTCAGGCCGAGCCGGTCGTCGACGGGTCCCCGTCGACGGGGTCGGGCAGGATGGCCGGATGGTAACGACACCGGCCCCCGGAACCGGCCCCCGCCCCGCTCCCGGACCGTGCGGGCTCGCCGACGGCGACCTCGTCGAGCTCGGCCGCGAGGTGCTGCAGTGCTGGGACGAGCTGCTCGACGTCGTCCGCTCCCCCGCCACCGACCTGTCGAGGCCGTCCCGGTTGAAGGGCTGGACGGGCAAGGACGTCCTGGTGCACCTCGGCAGCTGGCCCGACGCGCTGGTGATGGACGCACTGCTCGAGTCGGCCGACGCGGGCGGGTACGGCACGACCGCTCCGCCGGACGCCGGCAACGAGGTGCTGGTGGCCGCCCACCGCGACGCGACGGCGGACGAGGTCGTCGAGGCGCTGGTGGCCGCCCGCACCCGGATCGCGCACTTCTGGGGCAGCGACGAGGCGGCCCGGTACGGCCGGCTGCTGTCGCGCTCCACGGTCGGCCCGCTGCCGGTCGCCTCGCTGGTGCACGCCGGTACCTTCGAGCTCGCCGTGCACGCGCTCGACCTCGCGCCCTGCGGCGCTCCCGCTCCAGCCGCGCACCTGCTCGACCGCGGCCTGGCCGCCCTCATCGACGTCACCGGCGACCTCGCCGCCCACTCCGGGGTCGAGATCGAGCTGACCGGTCAGACGCCCGCCGGCGGCTGGGCCTTCACCAGCACCGCGCACGGCTGGACGACGTCCCGCACCGCTCCGGGCGAGTTCGACGGGGTCGGGGTGCGGGGCAGCGCGGTCGACCTGCTCGACGCCGCCGCGGGCCGCAGCAACCTGGGCCAGCTGCTGCTGACCCGGCGCCTGCACGTGCAGCACATGGCGCAGTGGATGCGCCTCGCGCCGCTGCTCGACGACGTCCCCGGCCTGCCCGGGGGCGCTGCGCTCAAGACCGCGGTGGGCGGGCTGTCCGGCGTCGCCGGCGGGCTGTCCAGCGTCGCCGGCGGCCTCGGCCGGGCGCTTGGCCGCTTCGGCCGGTAGCGGTCAGGGCCGGTCGACGTCAGGCCGGTCGACGTCAGGCCGGTCGGGGCGCACGACCATCGCGACCTGACGACCGGCGACGCGGGTCAGCACGATGGTCACCTCTCGGCTGCCCGTCAGCTTGAGCTGCTTGCGCAGGACGTCCGGCTCGACGGCGGTGCCGCGCTTCTTCACGACCAGCGGGCCGGCGTCGTGGGCGCGCAGGCGCTCGCGCAGCGGCTTCAGCCCGAACGGCATCACCTCGAGCACCTCGAACCACCTGCCGTACGGCGTCGGCACCCTCGCGTCGGCGCTGACGTAGGCGATCGTCTCGTCCAGCAGCCAGCCACCGACCTGGTGGGCCGCCTGCGCGACCAGGTGGGCGCGCACGACCGCGCCGTCCGGCTCCATCAGCCAGGTG
This sequence comes from Frankiales bacterium, assembly GCA_025966005.1. Classification (GTDB taxonomy): domain Bacteria; phylum Actinomycetota; class Actinomycetes; order Mycobacteriales; family SCTD01; genus SCTD01. The sequence goes on along the minus strand of JAOPVV010000008.1, from coordinate 12,852 downwards.
CCCGGCGGGCGCACCTGCACCGCTGGCACCGGGTCGTCGAGGAGCACGTCACCGGCCGGCAGCAGCGTCGCCGACCGGGCGTGCCCGCGGCGGCTGGCGCCAGTCCACAGGACCGCCTCCTTCACGTCGCCGTGCAGCGAGACGAGCTCGACCTCGACGTCGTCGGGCAGCGCGTCGTGGTCGACGCCGGGGGCCACCTTGGCGCCGAGAGAGCGGACCCGGCCGCGCCAGGCGAGCACCACGTCCAGCGGCGGGCTGTACGCCCGGGGGTCGAACACCCGCCGGCCGCCGGCGCGCCGGGCCGGGTCGACGAAGACGTCCGACCCCGGCGGGAGCGGCAGGGCGGTGACGTCGGCGCGCACGAGCGAGACGTCGACGCCCAGCACCTCGGCGTTGGCCCGCGCCAGCAGCAGCCGCGCCTCGTCGAGGTCCACGCCGGTCGAGCCCGCGGGCAGCGCGAGCAGGTCGCCGCCGACCGAGCAGCACAGGTCGAGCACCGGACCGTCGAAGCGGCGGGCCCGGTGGCGGGCGACGACGTACGACGACGCCTGCTCGAGCGCCGGGCCGGTCCACCACAGCTCGTCGCCGCGTGGGTGCTTGGCGCGCGCACGCTCGCGCAGCAGCGCCTGCTCCAGCGCGAGCGGCCCGAGCTCGGGCCCGTACGCCCGCCGCACCGCCTCGGCCGACCGCAGCCGGCCCGACGGGGACAGGTCGAGCTGCTGCGCCGCGGCGACCGCGGCGCGTCCGGGCGCCGACAGCAGCGCCCGGACCTGCTCGGGCGTCAGCGCTTGGACTTGCCCTTGACGGCCTTCGGCGGCGAGACCAGCCGGGTGCCGGACCACTCCGGCGCCGCACTGGTGCTGCGCGTGCTCGACAGCCCGGCGGTCGGCGCGGCCTCGTCGATGTCGCTGGGCTCGACGTGCCCGTCGCGCCCGGCCTTCGGCGTCAGGAGCCAGACGACCCCGCTGTCGGCGAGGTTGGTCAAGGAGTCGACGAGCGCGTCGACCAGGTCGCCGTCGCCCTCGCGCCACCACAGCAGGACGACGTCGACGACCTCGTCGGAGTCGTCGGTGTGGATCAGCTCGGTGCCGGCGCGCGCGGCGACGTCGTCGAGCAGGGCCTGGTCGACGGCAGCGCCCTCGGAGCTCTCCGCTCCGACCACCTGCACGACCATGCCGGGCTCGACCCCGAGCTTCTCGGCAAGGCCACGCGATGCGGCGTGGTCCGCGGACGTGCTCACGGGGTGCCCCTTCCCTTCGGCCCCGGCGGGGCGCTCGGGGGGTAGTCCACCGGACCTGCCCCTGGTGCGCAAGTGCCACCCCCGCGAGCCGGCCCGTGTCCCGGCCCGTGCCACCAGCCGCGAGCGGGTGTCCGCGGACGGTGTCACGACCCGCCGGCGGGAGCAGACTGCCTGCGTGGACGATCACCCGCACGCCCCTGGCACCCCCCACGACGACGCCGGCGCCGAGCCGCACGACGGCGGCCACGACCACGACGACGCCCACGGGCACGACGACCCGCACGGGCACGACGAGGACCACGACCACGCGCACGACCACCCGACCGGCCTGCTCGGGCGGCTCAGGGAGCTCGTCGCCCCGCACAGCCACGACGCCGCCGACTCGGTCGACCAGGCCCTCGAGACCTCCGCGAAGGGCATCCGGGCGCTGGTCGTCTCGCTGGCCGTCCTCGGGGTGACGGCGGTCGCGCAGGCGGTGGTCGTCGTCCTCACCGGCTCCGTGGCGCTGCTCGGCGACACGCTGCACAACCTGGCCGACGCGCTGACGGCCGTCCCCCTGGCGATCGCCTTCACCCTGGGCCGGCGGCTGCCCACGCGCCGGTACACCTACGGCTACGGGCGCTCGGAGGACCTCGCCGGCATCGTCATCGTCGCGTTCATCCTGCTGTCGGCCGTCGCCGCGGGCTGGACGGCGGCGCGCCGGCTCGTCGACCCCGCCGAGGTGCAGTACGTCGGCGCCGTCGCCGCCGCCGGCGTCCTCGGCTTCCTCGGCAACGAGGCGGTCGCCCGCTACCGGATCCGGGTCGGCCGGGAGATCGGCTCGGCCGCCCTGATCGCCGACGGCCTGCACGCCCGCACCGACGGCTTCACCTCGCTGGCGGTCGTGGTCGGCGCGATCGGCGTCGGCCTGGGCTTCGAGAGGGCCGACCCGATCGTCGGCCTGCTCATCACGGTGGCGATCCTGTTCGTCCTGCGCGACGCCGCCCGGCAGGTCTACCGGCGGCTCATGGACGCGGTCGACGAGTCGCTGGTCGACGACGTGGAGGCCGTGCTGGCCGCGACGCCCGGGGTGCTGCGCCTCGGCGCCGTCCGGGTGCGCTGGGTGGGCCACGCGCTGCGCGCCGAGGCCGAGGTCGTGGTCGCCGGTGACCTGTCCCTGGTCGAGGGGCACCGGATCGCCGAGGAGGCCCAGCACCGGCTCCTGCACGACGTGCCGCGGCTGACCGCGGCGCTGGTCCACGCCGACCCCGACGGCGAGGGTCACCACGAGCTCACCGACCACCACCTCGCCGGTCAGCGGGCCGCCGGCCTGGTCACGACGGACCAGGCACCCACTCCCTGACGGGTGGTCTTCGCCCAGACGGCTCAGACGGAGCGCGCCGGTGTACGACGATCGACCCGTGGCCCCCCGGCGCTCGCCTGTCCCCCGTCCGGGGACCTGACCGTGTCGGCGGCCTGGTCGACCGAGCGGCTCACCGGGCTGCTGGGCGCGGTGGCGGGTCTGCCCGACCAGCAGACAGACCGTGGTGCGCACGACCGTCGAGCACGTCGCCCGGGCGCTGCGCAGCGAGCGGACGGTCCTGGTCGTCGACGGCCAGGTGACCTGGTCACGGTCGGCGGACGGCTGTGTCGTCCCCGTCCCGACGGGCACCGCGGACGACCTCCCGCCGTCCGCGCTGCGCGAGCCGGTCGAGGCACTGGCGGGCGAGGAGCTCGTCGTCACCCGCGACGAGCCGTTCACCCACGCCGAGCAGGTGCTGCTCGGCGGCATGGTCAGGGTGCTGTCGCTGGCGGTGCAGGCCCGCGGGCTGCTCGACTCCGAACGCGCCCAGGTCAGCGGCCACGCCGAGCTGCTCGCCTCGCTCACCGAGCGGCAGGTGCTGCTGGAGCGGCTGTCCCGCATCCAGCGCTCCATCTCGTCACGCCAGCCGCTCACCGAGGTGCTCGACACGATCGTCGCCGGCGCGGCCGACCTCCTCGGCGAGGACATCGTCGGGCTGCGGCTGCTCGACCCCCACGACCCCGGCCTCATGCTGCTGGCCAGCTCGATCGGCGTGCCCGACCACCTGGCCGTGTCGACGCTGCGCCAGCCCGTCGGGCAGGGCATCGGCGGACGCGCCATCGTCGAGAACGCCCTCGTGCACACCAGCGACTACCCGGCGGTGGGGCAGCCGCTGCCCGGCTTCGCGGCCGACGGGATCCTGTCCGCGATGGCCGCGCCGCTCCGCCAGGGCACCGTCGCGGTCGGCAGCCTGGTCGTCGCCACGCGGCGTCCGCACCGCACCTACTCGGCCTCGGAGCAGGAGGCGCTGACGGCCTTGGCCGAGCACGTGAGCCTGGCGCTGAACGACGCCCACTCGCTCGCGGCGCTGCACCAGGCCGTGGCCGACGCGACCCACCAGTCGCGTCACGACAGCCTGACCGGCCTGCCGAACCGGACCCGGTTCCTCGAGGAGCTGCAGCGGGCCAGCGCCGACGACCCCTCGGCCGGCGACCAGCCGCTGGCCGTGCTGTTCATCGACATCGACGACTTCAAGGTGGTCAACGACTCGCTCGGCCACCCGGTCGGGGACTGGCTGCTGACCGCGGTCGCCCGCCGGGTCGTCGACGGCGTCCGGTCCCCCGACGTCGTGGCCCGGCTCGGGGGCGACGAGTTCGCCGTGCTCATGCAGCGCACCGGGCAGGACGAGGCACTTCGCGTCGCCGAGCGGGTGCTGGCGGCGCTGCAGCTGCCGTTCGAGCTCGACGGCCACACCCTGCACGTCGGCGCGTCGATCGGCCTGGTGGGCAGCGGCCGCGGGTGGGCGCAGCCGGAGGAGCTGCTGGGCGACGCCGACGTGGCGATGTACCGGGCCAAGGCCCAGGGCAAGCACCGGTGCGTGGTCTTCGCGCCGGGCATGCGCGACGAGCTGCAGGCGCGCACCGTCCTGGAGACCGAGCTCCGGCAGGCCGTCGGACGCGGGCAGCTCACGGTGCACTTCCAGCCGGTCGTGGACGCCCGCACCGGTCGGGTGGCCAGCACCGAAGCGCTGCTGCGCTGGGAGCACCCGCGGCTGGGGCTGGTGCCGCCCGGCGGGTTCGTGCCGCTGGCCGAGGACACCGGGCTCATCGTGGCGATCGGTGCTGTGGTGCTGCGGGCCGCCTGCGCGCAGACGGTCGCGTGGCGGCGCGCGCCGGCACTGGCCGACCTCACCGTCAGCGTCAACCTCTCGCCGCGCCAGCTGCACGAGGGCGGGCTGGTCGACCTCGTCCGCGACGTCCTGGCCGAGACCGGCCTGCCCGCCCTCCCTCGGGCTCGACACGGTGGCCGAGGGCGTCGAGACCGTCGAGCAGGCCACGGCCCTCGTCGAGCAGGGCTGCACCACCCTGCAGGGCTACCTGTTCTCCCCGCCCGTCCCGGCCGCGCTGCTGCCCGCCCTGGTGTGCCGCATCGAGGGCGACGCTCAACCGGACAGGAACGACAGCCGGACCTCGCGCACGTGGTTGTCGACGTTCAGGTCGACCAGCGCGACGGACTGCCAGGTCCCGAGCCCCAGCTCGCCCCCCAGCACCGGCACCGAGGCGTAGGGCGGCACCAGCGCCGGCAGGACGTGCGAGCGGCCGTGGCCGGGCGAGCCGTGCCGGTGCCGCCACCGGTCGTCGGCCGGGAGCAGCTCGCGCAGCGCCGCGAGCAGGTCGTCGTCGGAGCCGGCGCCGAGCTCGAGCACGGCCACGCCCGCCGTCGCGTGCGGGACGAAGACGTGCAGCAGCCCGTCCCCGCGGCCGCGTACGAACTCGGCGCACTCGGCGCTCAGGTCGTGGACGGCCTCGCGGTCGCCGGTCCGGACGGTCAGCACCGTGGTGAGCACGGTCTGGCCCCTACCCGCGGGTAGGGGGGAAGATGACCGGACCAGAAGCACGAGCACCGATCCACCACCCCCGGGAGCGGCGTGACCACCAGCGGTACCGAGCGGTTCAGCGTCATCAGCGACGGCCTGCCCAGCCACCTGCCCGACATCGACCCGGCCGAGACCGCGGAGTGGCTCGAGTCGCTCGACGGCGTGCTCGACGGCGCCGGGCGCGCCCGTGCGCGGTTCCTCATGCTCAAGCTGCTCGAGCGGGCCCGCGAGAAGGCCGTCGGCGTCCCGGCGCTGCGCAGCACCGACTACGTCAACACCATCCCGCCCGAGCGCGAGCCGTGGTTCCCCGGCGACGAGCACGCCGAGCGGCGCATCCGCGCGTACGTGCGCTGGAACGCCGCGATCATGGTGAGCCGGGCGAACCGTCCCGAGATCGGCGTGGGCGGGCACATCGCGACGTACGCCAGCGCCGCCTCGCTGTACGAGGTCGGCTTCAACCACTTCTTCCGCGGCAAGGACTCCAACGACGGCAGCGGCGACCAGGTCTTCTTCCAGGGCCACGCCTCCCCCGGCATCTACGCCCGCGCCTTCCTCGAGGGCCGGCTCACCGAGGACCAGCTCGACGGCTTCCGGCAGGAGTCGCGCCGCGCGTCGCTCCCGAGCTACCCGCACCCGCGCCTGATGCCGGACTTCTGGGAGTTCCCGACCGTCTCGATGGGCCTCGGCCCGCTCGACGCGATCTACCAGGCCCGGTTCAACCGCTACCTGCAGCACCGCGGCATCAAGGACACCTCGCAGAGCCGCGTCTGGTGCTTCCTCGGCGACGGCGAGATGGACGAGCCGGAGTCGCTCGGCGCGATCGGCGTGGCCGCCCGCGAGGAGCTCGACAACCTGGTGTTCGTCGTCAACTGCAACCTGCAGCGCCTCGACGGACCGGTCCGCGGCAACGGCAAGATCATGCAGGAGCTGGAGTCGTCCTTCCGCGGCGCCGGCTGGAACGTGATCAAGGTCGTGTGGGGGCGCGAGTGGGACGACCTGCTCGCCCGCGACGTCGACGGCGTGCTGGTCAACGCCATGAACACCACTCCTGACGGGCAGTTCCAGACGTACTCGGTCGAGAGCGGCGCGTACACCCGCGAGCACTTCTTCGGCGGCGACCCGCGGCTGCGCAGGCTCGTCGAGCACCTCACCGACGACCAGATCCGCAACCTGCCGCGCGGCGGCCACGACTACCGCAAGGTGCACGCGGCGTTCCACTCGGCGGTGCGCCACACCGGCCAGCCGACCGTGATCCTGGCCCACACGATCAAGGGCTGGACCCTCGGCAAGGACTTCGAGGGCCGCAACGCCACGCACCAGATGAAGAAGCTCACCAAGCCCGAGCTCAAGGAGCTGCGCGACCGGCTCTACCTCGACATCCCCGACTCCGCGCTCGAGGGCGACCTGCCGCCCTACTTCCACCCGGGCGCGGACTCCGACGAGATCGCGTACATGAAGGAGCGCCGGGCCCAGCTCGGCGGGTCGGTGCCGCGGCGCGTGGTGCGTGCCAAGAAGCTCGCGCTGCCCGGTCCGGAGACCTACGACGAGCTCAAGCGCGGCTCGGGCAAGCAGGCGGTCGCCACGACGATGGCGTTCGTCCGGCTGCTCAAGGACCTCATGAAGGACCAGGGCATCGGGCAGCGCATCGTGCCCGTGATCCCCGACGAGGCACGCACGTTCGGCATCGACGCGATGTTCCCCACCGCCAAGATCTACTCGCCGTTCGGGCAGCGGTACGAGGCCGTCGACCGCGAGCTGCTGCTGTCCTACAAGGAGAGCGAGCAGGGGCAGATCCTGCACGAGGGCATCACCGAGGCCGGCTCGATGGGCTCGGTGATCGCGGCCGGCTCGTCGTACGCCACGCACGGCGAGCCGATGATCCCCGTCTACGTCTTCTACTCGATGTTCGGCTTCCAGCGCACCGGCGACCAGATGTGGGCGATGGCCGACCAGCTCGCCCGCGGGTTTCTGCTCGGCGCGACCGCGGGACGCACCACGCTCAACGGTGAGGGGCTGCAGCACCAGGACGGCCACAGCCTGCTGCTGGCCTCGACCAACCCGGCCTGCGTCGCCTACGACCCGGCGTTCGGCTACGAGGTCGCGTTCATCGTCGAGGACGGCCTTCGGCGGATGTACGGCGACGCCCCCGAGGACGTCTTCTACTACCTGACCGTCTACAACGAGCCGTACCCGCAGCCCGTGCTGCCCGACCTGCCGCGGCTGCGCGAGGGGGTCCTCAAGGGCCTCTACCGCTACAGCCAGGCCGACGGCGACCCGGACGGCGGCGGCGCCCGCGCCCAGGTGCTGGCCAGCGGTGTGAGCGTCCGCCTCGCCATGGACGCGCAGCGGCTGCTCCAGGAGGACTGGGGCGTGGCCGCGGACGTCTGGAGCGTCACGAGCTGGAACGAGCTGCGCCGCGACGCCGTCGAGTGCGAGCAGGAGCGGCTGCTCGACCCGGGCAGCTCGCGCACCCCGTACGTCACGCAGGCGCTCATGGCGACGACCGGCCCGGTCGTCGCGGTGAGCGACTGGATGCGGGCCGTCCCCGACCTGATCAGCCGCTGGGTGCCGGGAGACTGGACCTCCCTGGGCACCGACGGCTTCGGCCGGTCCGACACCCGGGCCGCCCTGCGCAGGCACTTCCACATCGACCCGGAGTCGATCGCGGTGGCCGTGCTGTCGGCCCTGGCCCGCAGCGGCGACGTCCCGGCCGACGTGCCGGCCAAGGCCGTCGACCGCTACCGGCTGCGCGAGGAGCAGGTCCCGGCGAGCAAGGACGAGCAGGCCGGCAGCAGTGAGGTCAGCGGCTAGTCAGGCGTTTCGGCCGGGTTCCGGGGGTAAGCCGGAGCCATGCAGCGAGGAAGCGACAAGCACGGGTTCCGGCTCGACGACGCGATGGCGGCGGAGGTCGACGGCCTGGTCCGCGCGGGCCACGACAGCCGCGCCGACTGGAACTCGCCGGAGCCCTCCGGCGAGGACCAGCCCGACGTCGATCTGGTGCCCGACGGCACCCTGACCGGCGGCGTGCCCGAGGGCATGAGCGCCGACGACGTCGAGCGCCGCAGCGAGCTGGCGAGCTACCTCGACCGCAGCTGGCCGGCGACCGTCGCCGAGATCGTCGCGGCGGCCGAGGCCCACTCCGCCCCCGACGCGGTCCTCGCGACGCTGCGCGCCCTGCCGGCGGGACGCGTCTACGACAACCTCCAGGACCTGTGGAGCGCCCTGTCGGGCGGCCACGTGGAGCAGCACCGCTTCTAGTCGAGCACCTGGTCCTTTCGGACGGTCTTCAGGACTGCTGTGCGTCGAGGGCTCCAGGAATGCCACGTTCCTGCCGCTGTCTGAGGGAGGGGACGCGGACAGAGGAGCTCGATGGGCAAGCAGCTGACGGTCGCACGGCTCGAGGAGCACCCGAACCTGCCCGAGATCCTGGGGATCCTGGCCCAGCTCGCGCACGTCGACGACGCGGCCCTGCCCGTGCTGGCCCAGGGCTGGGTCAACAGCCCGTCGCTGGCCGTGGCGCGGCACCGGGCGCTCGCGCCGGACAGCCCGCTGGTCGTCGAGGTGCTGGCCGCCTTCGAGGCGGTCGGCGCGCTGTTCGCCGACGACCTGCTGGGCGAGGCGTCCTACCTGACGGTGGACCGCGACGTCACGTCGCTCGCGCTCAAGGCCGTCCGTGACGCGATCGCCGCGGCGTACGCCCGGCCGGTGCTGGCCAAGCGCGAGCACGACGCGCTGCTGCGGCCCTGGCGCGCGGTGTACCCGGAGCCGCTCATCCACGAGCCCGACCTCGGGCCGCGGGCGGAGCAGGTCAAGCAGCTGCTGTCGACGCTGCCGCAGCTGGCCGACCGCTGCCACGACGAGACCGGCCGGGCGCTGTTCGACGGGCTGGTCGACCGCTCCTACGTCGCCGAGGCCGACCGCGCCGAGGCTGTCGCCTCGGCCTTCGAGGCCGCCGTGCTCACGTCGCGCCGCCGCGTCTGGGCGCTCATCCGGCGCACCGGCGCGCAGGGGTTGTCCCGCTCCTGCCGCACCTGCCGCCCCGCGCTGGACGCCGACGCGCGCGACGTCCAGCGCGTCCTGGCGCTGTGCCTGGACGCCGCCTGCGCGCTGCTCGTCTCCGACGCGATGCCGGACGCCGCCACCGACCTGCTCACCGACCCGGTGACGGCGCTCGTGCCGCTGCAGCGGCAGCCGCCTGCCGGTGCGAGCGAGCCGCCGTCCAGCTGAGCAGGGCGTCGGCGTCCCAGGCGTTGACGACGTCCTCGGCACGCACCCCGCACAGGAAGGCGCGCTCGCAGCCGAGCACCAGCCAGTCGAGCTGACCGGGTGCGTGCGCGTCGGTGTCGATCGCGACCTTGCAGCCGGACTCCAGCGCGAGGCGCAGCAGCCGCTTGGGCGGGTCGAGCCGCTCCGGTCGGCTGTTGACCTCGACGGCGACGTCGAACCGGGCGCACGCGGCGAAGACGACCTCCGCGTCGAACTCGCTCTCGGGCCGGCCCTTGCCGCCCCGGCCGTGACCGTGCACCTGGCGTCCGGTGCAGTGCCCGAGCACGTCGGTGTGCGGGTTGCTGATCGCCGCGACCATTCGCGCCGTCATCTCGTCCGCCGGCATCCGCAGCGCGGAGTGGACGCTCGCCACGACCAGGTCGAGCCGGGCCAGCAGCGCCGGCTCCTGGTCGAGACTGCCGTCCAGGTGGATGTCGACCTCGATGCCGGTGAGGATCCGGAACGGCGGTCCGCCGTCGGCCGCGAAGTCGGAGTTGAGCGCCTCGACGACGTCGAGCTGCTGACGCAGCCGGTCGGCCGACAGTCCGTTCGCGACCGTCAGCCGCGGCGAGTGGTCGGTGAGCACGACGTACTCGTGACCCAGCGCGCGCGCCGCCAGCGCCATCTCCTCGATCGGCGAGCCGCCGTCGGACCAGTCGCTGTGGGTGTGGCAGTCGCCCTTCAGCGCCCGCCGCAGGGCCGCCGCCCCCTGCGACACCGGCGTGCCCTCCAGGGTCTGCACCCTGCGCAGGTACACCGGCTCCTCGCCGGCCAGCGACTCCTGCACGACCAGCGCGGTGACCTTGCCGATGCCGGTCAGCTCGGTGAGCGTGCCGGCCGCCGCCCGGGCGGACAGCTCGGCGGGCGGCGTGCGGTCGACGACCGCCGCGGCCGTCCGGAACGCCTTGACGCGGTAGGACGGCTCGAGCGCGCGCTCGAGGCAGAACGCGATGCTGCGCAGGTCCTGTGCGGGACTCCTCATGCGACGCCCTCCTCGACGGGGTCGACCGGCCCGTGTCGCTCGTCGGCGCGCCAGGCGGTGAAGACGGCGGTGAGGACGGCCGCCCAGCCCAGGCCCAGCAGCAAGCCGCCGGTGACGTCGGTGAGGTAGTGCACGCCCAGCAGCACCCGGCTGGCCGCGACCAGCAGCGCGACGACGACCGCGCCCGCGAGCAGCAGTCGGGGCCGCCGGACGCTCGGGGCGAGGACCACCGCGGTGGTCGTCCAGAACGCCGCCGACCCCAGGGCGTGGCCGGACGGGAACGAGCCGCCCAGCGCGGTGGCGACCGGCTCGTCGAAGACCGGCCGGCTGCGGTCCACCGCGAGCTTGAGCCCGCTCGACAGCACCAGGGCGCCCACGCGGGCGGCGACGACGTAGAGCGCGAGGCGGCGCCGTCCCTGGCGGGCCAGGACGGCCGCCAGCACGGCCGCCGCGGCGGTCAGCAGCAGCGGCTCGCCGAGCAGGGTCGTGCCCTGGGCCAGCCGCAGCAGCAGGTCCGAGTCGGCCACCGCGCGCTCGGCGGCGCCGGTGACCCGCACGTCCAGGCGCATCAGCGGGGCGTACTCGCTGCGGACCAGCAGCGCCACCGGGACGGCCACCACGGCGAGCACGAGCCCGCCGAGCAGGGCCAGGAGCAGGCGCAGGCCCGCGCGCTGGGCGGGCGGCGAGGTCAGGGCGGTCACGGCACGATCCTGCCCCCGTCCACGCCCCGGGACGCACCGGCGCCCGGCGGGAGTTCCCGCCGGGCGCCGAGGTGGAGCGGGACTGCTACGCGGTCGGACGCCGACGCCGGACCTGGCCGGTGGCCGCGGCGGTGCGGGTGCGACGGGCGGCCACAGCGGGCGCGACCGGTTCGTCCAGGTCGACCTGCTCGTCGGACGACGAGACCTCCTGGCGCACCTCCTGGACCTTCTGCTGGCCCTTGGCCTGGGCGCTGCGGATCGCCTCGCGGGCCGGGTCGATGCCGCCGACGCCGAAGGCGATGATCAGCGGGAGCACGATCAGCGCCACGAGCGCGACGAAGATGCTCGTCACGATGACCGGGGCGATCTCGAGCTGGTCGAGCGCGGCGAACGCGCCGATCGCGACGATGAACAGGCTGACGGCGGTGGCCAGCGACGTGCCGTACGACAGTCCGCCGAGCGCGCTGCCGACGATCTCCTTGACGGCACTGGCCACGGCTGCGGCGATCACGACGATGAGGATCGCGACGAACAGGCGCGGCAGGTAGGCGATGATCTCGCGCAGGAAGGCGCTGATCGGGTTGTCGGCGCCGAAGACGCCGAACGCGGCCGACAGCACCAGCAGGAAGATGAAGTAGAAGACGATCCTGCCGAGGATGGCGGCGGCGTCGTACCGGCTCTTGGACAGGGCCTGCTTCACGCCGCCCCGCTCGACCAGGTCGTCGAAGCCGACCTTCTGCAGGACCTTGGTGAGGATCTTCGCGACCGCCTTGGCCAGGAAGTACCCGACGATGAGGATCAGCAGGAAGTAGCCGACCTTGGGCAGCAGGGCGATGCCGTCCTGGAAGGCGGTCTCGAAGCCGCCCTCGTAGTCGATGGCGAGCACGGTCATGGGGCAGGTCTCCCTGGGTCAGGCCGGAGTGCGGCCGGGCGGCGGACGTCGTCCCGGGGGCTCCCCACGACCGGCAGCCCACAACCCGAACCGGGCAGATCGGGCCGATCGGGCGCTAGACGACCTGGTGCAGCCAGGTCACGGCGGCGCCCTCGCCGGCCTCGCGGAACGGCTCCAGCTCCTCGTCCCAGGCGCTGCCGAGCAGCGTGTCGAGCCCGAGCGCGAGCTGCGGCCCCTGCGCGGTCGCGAGCAGCGCGCGCAGCCGGTCCTCGCCGACGACGACGTCACCGGTCGCGCCCGTGGTGGCGCGAAACACGCCGAGCGTCGGGGTCACGGAGTACCGCTCGCCGTCGTAGCCGGGGCTCGCGTCCTCGGTCACCTCGTAGCGCAGCACGGACCAGCCCCGCAGGGCAGCGGCCAGGCGTCCGGCGGTGCCGGCGCGGCCGCGCCAGCCGATCTCGGCGCGCAGCTGCCCGGGCGAGAACGGCTGGTCGACCCAGGTCAGGCGGGCACGGGTCCCCAGCTCCGCGGCGACCGCCCACTCGACGTGGGGGCACAGCGCAGGGGGACACGAGTGGACGTACAGCACGCCGGCGGACACGGTGCCTCCTGGTGGACGAGGTGCGCCTTCCCCGACGGCCTCGGTCCTGCGGAACAACGTGTCTGTGACTGCTGGTGCCCATGGTGCCACTGATGACACTGCGTGGCCAGCGCTTCACCCGATCATCCCGCTCCCGCCGTCCTCGTCCTCCCGCCGCAGCCCTCGTCCTCTGCGCCGCCGCCCTCGCCCTCTGCCGCCGCCGCCGTCGCCGTCGCCGTCGCCGTCGCCGTCGCCCCTCTGCCGCCCGGCCCGGCCGTTGCGTCCTGCGGTCGGCGTTGCGGTCGCGCGCTCG
>JAOPVV010000049.1 GCA_025966005.1 Frankiales bacterium | reverse complement strand
CGCCGACGACCAGACCGCGGGCCTTGACGTCGGCGCCGCGGGAGAGCTGGTTGCCGATCCGGTCGGCCTGGACGGTGATCATCACGACCGGCGTGAACGCCTTCTGGTAGAGCCCGACGGCCAGTCCCACGAGCCCGGCGATCACGCCGAGGAACAGCACGCCGACCAGGCGCTGCTGCACGCGACGTCTGCCGGTCAGCAGCGGTGGGGACATGCGGGCTCCTCGGGAGTGGCGGTGGGCCGGGTGGGTGATCGGCTCAGGCGCGGACGGGCTGGAGCGCCTGCAGGGTGGTGCGGCAGAAGTCGATGAACGGCTCCACCTGCCAGCGGTCGGGGTCCTCGAGCAGCAGCCGGGCCGCGCCCTCGGCGAGGGTGAAGACGGCCCGCGCGAACAGGTCGGGGTCCAGGCCGGGTCCACCCCTGCGGGCCAGCCCCCAGTCGAGCAGCCCGCGCAGGTGGCGCAGCAGCACCCGCCGCTGGCCGTTGACCCGCTCGGCCATCTCGGGCGGCGCGCCCTCGGGCGGGACCAGGATCACCCGCCAGGTGTCGGGGTCGCCGGCGACCGCCGTCAGGTAGCCGCGGATGCCGGCGACGAGCAGCTCGTCGGGGTCGACGTCGTCGTCCGGCCCGGGGACGGACGGGAACAGCACGGCCAGCTCGGCCATCGCGCGGTGCTCGGCGCGGTCGAGCAGGCCGGCGAGCAGGGCGGAGCGGTCGTCGAACAGGCCGTAGACGACCGGGCGGGTGACGCCGCAGGCCTTGGCGACGCCGTCGACGCTGACCGCGTGGAAGCCCCGCTCGAGGGCGATCGTCTGGGCGGCCTGGAGCAGCTGCTCGCGACGCTGCTCGGTCGGCAGTCGCGCGGCGTACCGCTTCCGGACGGGGCTTGCCTGCGGCACGGCGCAATGCTACATCTGTGTTGCTACACCTGTGTAGCAAAGGAGGAGGACATGTGACGATCACCGCAGGCACCGCCCCCGCGCCGCTCCCGGACCGCACCCGGGTGCTGGTCGTCGGCACCGGGTTCGCCGGCCTCGGCACGGCCATCCAGCTCCGCCGGCACGGCCGGCTCGACTTCCTGGTCCTCGAGCGGGGCCACGACGTCGGCGGGACCTGGCGCGACAACACCTACCCGGGCTGCGCGTGCGACGTCCCGAGCCACCTGTACTCGTTCTCCTTCGCCCCGAACCCGGACTGGACGCGGACCTTCTCGCCCCAGCCGGAGATCCAGGCCTACCTGCAGCGGACGGCCCGCGAGAGCGGCGTGCTGCCGCACGTCCGCTTCGGCACCGAGCTGCTCTCGGCGCACTTCGACGACGCCAGCTCGACGTGGACCGTCGAGACCACCCGCGGCACGGTCGTCGCCGACGTCCTCGTGCTCGGCACGGGCGGGCTGTCCGAGCCCAAGGCCCCCGACCTCCCTGGCCTCGACGGCTTCACCGGCACAACCTTCCACTCCGCGACCTGGGACCACCACCACGACCTCACCGGGGAGCGGGTGGCCGTCATCGGCACCGGCGCCTCGGCGATCCAGTTCGTGCCCCACGTGCAGCGGCACGCCGCCCACCTCACGCTGTTCCAGCGGACCGCGCCCTGGGTGCTGCCCCGCCGGGACCGCGGCATCAGCCGGCTCGAGCGCCGGCTCTACCGGGCCGTCCCGGCGGCGCAGCGCCTCAACCGGCTCGGGCTCTACGCCAGCCGCGAGAGCTGGCTGGTCGGCTTCACGATGCAGACCCGGCTCATGGCGGTGGCCGAGCGGATCGCCACCCGCCAGCTCGCCAGGCAGGTGCCCGACCCGGTGCTGCGCGACCGGCTCACCCCCCGGTTCCGGCTCGGCTGCAAGCGGGTGCTGCTGAGCAACGCCTACTACCCGGCGCTGTCGCAGCCCAACGCCCAGGTGGTCACCGACCGCATCGTCGAGGTGACGCCGACCGCGGTCGTCAGCGAGGCCGCGGACGGCACCCGCACGCCGCACGAGGTCGACACGATCATCTACGGCACGGGGTTCCAGGTCACCGACCCGCCCGTTGCGCACCGCGTCCACGGACGGGACGGGCGCACCCTGGCGCAGGTGTGGGCCGACAGCGGGATGGCGGCCCACCACGGCGTCACGATCGCCGGCTTCCCGAACCTGTTCCTGCTCGTCGGACCGAACACCGGGCTCGGCCACAACTCGATCGTCTACATGATCGAGAGCCAGATCGCCTACGTGCTCGACGCGCTGGAGAAGTCCGAGCAGCAGGGCGTCGCCGCCTTCGAGCCCAGGCAGGACGTCCAGGACGCCTGGAACGACGACCTGCAGGAGCGCCTGCAGGGGACGGTGTGGAACGCCGGCGGCTGCTCGTCCTGGTACCTCGACCGCAGCGGGCGCAACACGACGCTGTGGCCGACGTTCACGCTGCCCTACCGGCGCACCCTGGCGAGCTTCGACCTCGAGCAGTACGACACGACCCCCCTCCGGACGGAGGTCGCCGCGTGAGCCGCGACGTGCAGGGCCAGGTCGTCGTCGTCACCGGTGCCGCTCGCGGGCTGGGTGCTGAGCTCTCCCGCCAGCTCACCGCGCGCGGCGCCCGGGTCGCGCTGCTCGGCCTCGAGGCCGCCGAGCTGGCGCAGGTCTCGGCGTCCCTGCCGGGCTCGGCCTGCTGGGAGGTCGACGTCACCGACGGCGCCGCGCTCACGGCGGTCGCCGCGCAGGTCGTCGGGCACTTCGGGCGGGTCGACGTCGTCGTCGTCAACGCCGGCATCGGGGCGGGCGGCTCGCTGCTGCTGGCCGAGCCCGAGTCCTACGACCGGGTCGTCGAGGTCAACCTGATGGGCAGCATCCGCACGGTGCGGGCGTTCCTGCCCGCCCTGGTCGACAGCCGCGGCTACGTCTTGCAGGTCGCGTCGCTGGCGGCCCTGCTGCCGGTCCCGCTCATGAGCGCCTACTGCGCCAGCAAGTCGGCCGTGGAGGCGTTCGCCCACGCGCTGCGGGTCGAGCTCGCCCACCGCGGGGTCCGGGTCGGGGTCGCCTACCTGTCCTGGACCGACACCGACATGGTCCGCGGCGCCGACGCGACCCCCGGGCTCGGCGAGTTCCGGGCGAAGCTGCCGGGGCTGTTCGGCAAGACCTACCCGCTCGTCCCGGTCGTCTCGCGGATCGCCGACGGCATCGGCCGGCGGTCGGTGCACGTGTACGCGCAGCCCTGGTTGCGAGCCCTGCCCCTGTTCCGTGGCATCGTCCCGTCCGTCGTCGCCCTCACGCAGAGCGGCCAGGTCGCTCAGGCCGAAGCCGCGCTGGAGAGGGGTGGCGCCGCCGCGACGCGACCCGTCGGCGCGGGCGGGCTCGCGGCCGTCAGGCCCCGGCAGGAGGACTGACCCGTGGCGCTGATGCCGCTGACCGACGCGATGTTCCTCGTTCCCGAGACGCGGGAGCAGCCGATGCACGTCGGCGGCCTGCAGTTGTTCGACCTGCCCCCGGGGGCAGGCAAGGGCTACCTGCGCGAGCTGTACGAGCGGGCCGTGAGCGTCGAGGACGTCGCGCCGGTGTTCCGCAAGCGACCGCACCGCTCGCCGCTGACCCTCGGGCAGTGGACCTGGCAGCAGGACGACGAGATCGACCTCGAGCACCACGTCCGGCACTCCGCGCTGCCCGAGCCGGGGCGCGTCCGCGAGCTGTTCGCCCTGACCTCCCGGCTGCACGGGACGCTGCTCGACCGCAAGCGTCCGCTGTGGGAGTCGCACCTCATCGAGGGCCTCGAGGGCGACCGCTTCGCGGTCTACACGAAGATGCACCACGCCGTGATGGACGGGATCTCGGCGATGAGGACGCTCACGACGAGCCTGTCGACCGACCCGGACGCGCGTGACGTCGCCGTCCCGTGGCAGGCCTCGGAGCAGCCGAGGCGCCGTCGCGGCGTGGGGCGGTCGCCACTGGCGCTGCCCGGCCTCGCCGCGCAGCTCGGCCTGGACGCCGTCACCCTGCTGCCGACGCTGGTCAAGCTGGCCAACGACGGGCTGACCTCGCAGGCGACCGTCCTGCCGCTGCAGGCGCCGCGCAGCATGCTCAACGTCGCCATCACCGGCAGCCGCCGCTTCGCCGCCGAGTCCTGGTCGCTGGCCCGCATCAAGGCGGTCGCCCGGGGCGCCGACGCGACCGTCAACGACGTCGTGCTGGCGATGTGCTCCGGGGCGCTGCGCGCCTACCTGCTGGAGCTCGACGCGCTGCCCGAGGCCCCGCTGGTGGCCATGACGCCGGTCTCGTTGCGCAAGGGCCAGACCGACGAGCAGTCCGGCAACGCGGTCGGGGTCATCCTGTGCAACCTCGCGACCGACGTGCAGCACCCGGGCGCCCGGCTGGTGGCGATCCGCTCGTCGATGCTCAGCGGCAAGCGGGCCCTGCAGGGGCTCAGCCAGAACCAGGTGTCGGCGCTGTCGCTGGTGGCTGTCGCGCCGCTGCTGCTCAACTCGGTCATGGCGCTGCACAAGGTGAGTCCGCCGCCGTTCAACCTGGTCATCTCGAACGTGCCCGGCTCACCGGACCCGCTGTACTGGAACGGCGCCAGGATGACCGGGGCCTACCCACTGTCGATCCCGCTCGACGGCCAGGCGCTCAACATCACGCTGGCCAGCTACGACGGCCAGGTGCACGTCGGGATCGTGGGCTGCCGCCGCAGCGTTCCGCGCCTGCAGCGGCTGCTCGTCCACCTCGAGGAGTCGCTCGCGGCCCTCGAGGACGTCGTGCTCTAGGACGCCGCTCAGGCACTGCTGGACTCGATCGACGGCGCGGTCGACGGCGCGGTCGACGAGGTGCCGTCGGGGGCGTCGCCGTGCGGTCCGTGGTGGCGGCCGTGCCCGCCGCGCGGACCGCGTCCGACCCGGTCGACCTGCTCGGTGATCCGCGCCTCGAGGCCGGCCGACAGCTCGTCGGCGCGCGCCTGCGTCAGGCGCCCGTCGGTCACGGCCTGCGCGAGCTGGGCCTTGGCGGCCGCGACGAGACCGTCGACCAGATCGGCCTTCTCGACGCCCTCCGCCTCCGCGATCTGTGCCAGTGTCTTGCCCGCCTCGCGCTGGGTGCGCAGCTCGTCGACCGTGATGCCGAGGACCTTCGCCACCTCCTCCTGTGCGACCTTGCCGGCGCCGTCGCGGCCGGGACCGCCGTCGTGCCCGCGCGGGCCGTGCTCCGGCCGCGCCTCGGCCAGGGTGCTGGCGACCTCGTCGGCCTGCGACTGCGTCAGCGTGCCGTCGGTGACCAGCCCCTTCAGCGCGTCCTTGAGGGCGGACAGGCGCGAGCTGCCGTCGGCGGGCTGGGCGAGCGCGCTGGAGGGGGCCATCAGGGCCACTCCGGTGAGGCCGAGGGTCCCGGCCAGGGCTGCGGTGATGATCTTCTTGCGCACGGTTCCTCCACGACGTCGGGGCTGCTGCCGGTCCGAGGGTGCGCCCGGCGCCTGTGACGGACCTCCGGCGCACCTGTGAGGGACCTGTCAACGCCGCCCGGCCGCTCACAGGAGACTCACAGCGGACGGCCAGGGTGGGCACAGCCGGCGGCCGGAACCTGTGCGCACCACCCGAAGACCCGAGGAGCTCCCTGTGACCACCGCCCCCGAGGCTCGCCTGCTCGTCGTCGACGACGAGCCGAACATCCTCGAGCTGCTGTCGGTGAGCCTGCGCTTCGCCGGCTTCGAGGTCGCGACCGCCACCAACGGCGTCGACGCGCTGGCCCGGGCGCGCGACTTTTCGCCCGAGCTGGTGGTGATGGACGTGATGATGCCCGGCCTGGACGGCTTCGAGGTCGCCCGCCAGCTGCGCAGCTCCGGCGACCAGGTGCCGGTGGTGTTCCTCACCGCGAAGGACGCCACCGAGGACCGGGTGCAGGGCCTGACGCTGGGCGGCGACGACTACGTCACCAAGCCGTTCAGCCTCGAGGAGGTCGTCGCCCGCATCCGCGCGGTCCTGCGCCGCACCAGCGGGCGGACCGTCGCGCAGCCGTCGACCTCGCAGCTGTCGTTCGCCGACATCGTGCTCGACGACGACACGCACGAGGTGTGGAAGGCCGGCGAGGCCGTCGAGCTGTCGCCGACCGAGTTCAACCTGCTGCGCTACCTGCTGCAGAACCCGGGCCGGGTGCTGTCCAAGCGCCAGATCCTCGAGCACGTCTGGAACTACGACTTCCACGGCGACGGCAACGTCGTCGAGTCCTATGTCTCGTACCTGCGCAAGAAGGTCGACACCGGCGAGCCCCGGTTGCTGCACACCGTGCGCGGCGTCGGCTACGTGCTGCGCCAGCCCAAGCGCGCATGACCTCCCGCCTGGCGCGGGTGCCGCTGCGCACCCAGCTGCTGGCGCTGCTGCTCGCGACCGTCGCGCTGGTCGTGCTCGTGACGAGCCTGGCCGCGACCGCGGCGCTGCGCAGCTACCTCGTCGACCGGATCGACGACCAGCTGGTCGACAGCCTGCGGGCGGAGCAGGTCGAGGGGCGCGGCCCCGGCGGTCCGCGCGGCCGTGGCGGACCGGAGCAGGACGTCGCCGTGACCGTGCTGCGCTACTCGGCGGCGGGCGTGCTGCGACCGGTCGACGCCGCGCTGCTCCAGCTGCGCGGTGGTCCCGATGTCGCCGACCCGTCGACCCTGCCGGACGGGGCGAGCGAGGTCGACGGCGTGGCCGACGGCCGCTGGCGGGTCGTCGCGGGACCGGACCGGCGCACCGGCGGGACCGTGGTCGTGGGCGCCACCCTGAGCGGCGTGGGCGAGACGACGTCGCAGCTGCTGGTCATCAACGCGGCCGTCGGGCTGATCGCCCTGGCGGGTGGCGGTCTGCTGGCGTGGGTGGCGGTGCGTCGCAGTCTGCGGCCGCTCGTCGCGGTGGAGGAGACCGCCGAGGCGATCGCCGCCGGCGACCTCAGCGTCCGCGTGCCGGACGCCGACCCGCGCACGGAGGTCGGCAGCCTGGCCGCGTCCTTCAACGCCATGGTCGACCGCTTCGAGAGCGCCTTCTCGGCGCAGCAGCTGTCCGAGGCGCAGGCCCGCGCCTCGGAGGAGCGCATGCGCCGGTTCGTCGGCGACGCCAGTCACGAGCTGCGGACGCCGCTGACGTCCATCCGCGGGTTCGCCGAGTTGTTCCGGCAGGGCGCGGCGAGCGATCCCGAGCAGCTCGCCCGGGTGATGCGCCGGATCGAGGACGAGGCCGCCCGGATGGGACTGCTCGTCGAGGACCTGCTGCTGCTCGCGCGGCTCGACCAGGCCCGGCCGCTGCGGCAGGAGCCGGTCGACCTGCTGGCCGTGGCCGCGGACGTCGTGCACGACGCGTCCGCGCTGCACGCCGACCACCACGTCGTGAGGCTCGTGCCGCCGGACGGCGAGCACGTCCCGGTCGTCACCGGCGACGACGCCCGCCTGCGGCAGATCGTCGGCAACCTGGTCACCAACGCCGTCACGCACACGCCGGCCGGGACGGTCGTGGAGGTGGCGCTGTCGGCCACGGCGGAGCAGGTCGTGCTGGAGGTCCGCGACACCGGCCGGGGCATGGAGCCCGACGTCGCGGCCCGCGTCTTCGAGCGCTTCTACCGGGCCGACGCCAGCCGGTCGCGGACCGCCCCGCAGGCCAGCGGCAGTGGGCTCGGGCTGTCGATCGTGGCCGCCCTGGTGGCCGCGCACGGCGGCACCGTCGAGGTCGCCAGCCGGGTGGGCGAGGGGACGGCCTTCCGCGTCCTGCTGCCCGCGAGCGGCTGACACCAGTGCCGACGAGGGGCTGACAGCAGGTCCACAGGCAGTCCCAGCCGACTGCCAGGTCGGGCCGGGGTCGCTGCCAGGTCACGAGCCCACGGTGGTGCCACGGCAGGCCGACGGGGCCCGCCCGACACGACAGGACCTCTCATGCGCACCAGGCTCGCCACCGCCGCCCTGCTCGGCACGCTCAGCCTGACCGGCGTCGCCGGCGCGGCGCTGCTCGCCCCCGCGGTCTCCTACGCCGCGACCGGCACGACCACCGCCGGGCCGGTCGGCTGGGTGACCGACGCCCTGGCCGGCCTCGTCAGCGACGGCAGCATCACCCAGGCCCAGGCCGACGAGGTCGCCACGACCCTGCAGTCGGCGCGTCCCGAGGGCGGCCCCGGCGGCTTCGGCGGCGGCGGTCACCGCGGCAGCGGTCGCGTCGACCTGGCCGCCGCGGCCACCGCGCTGGGCCTCACCGAGGACGAGCTGCAGACCCGCACCCAGGCCGGCGAGACGCTCGCCGACATCGCCGACGCCGAGGGCGTCGACCAGGCGGAGGTCGTCGACGCTCTCGTCGCCGCCGAGCAGGCCCGCCTGGCGCAGGCCGTCACGGACGGCCGACTGACCCAGGCGCAGGCCGACGAGCGGGCCGCCACCCTCGAGGAGCGGGTCACCGCCCAGCTCGACGAGCTCTGCGGCCCCGGCGGCGGCGGTCGTGGCCCCGGCGGTCCGCGCGGCGAGGCCCCGGCCCCCGACGCCAGCCAGGCGCCGAGCAGCGACACGTCGACGGCGACGAC
>JAOPVV010000036.1 GCA_025966005.1 Frankiales bacterium | reverse complement strand
CCCCCTGGCTCCCCACCAGCGAACACCACACCACCCAGTGGACCTGGCTCACCGGCAACGACCGCGACGACGACATCGCCTGCTGACACCCGGACGATGCCGGGGGCGTGCGCCCGGACGTTCGAGGAGCGCCGCGTTCCGGGAGCGCGCCACGTCCGCGCCCGGCGGAGAGGGAGGCCCGGCGGTGGAGGCCCGGCGGTGGAGGAGCGCCCTGCGAAGGGGGAGCACCGGGCGTGGGAGGGCGGCAGACGTCCGAGCGCGGCGCGCGCGTCGGAGGTCCGAGCGGTTCTGCTCCTTCGGTCGGACCCCGTGGGACCCGCGTCAGCCGGTGAGGGCCTGGAACGCCTCGTAGACCAGGAAGGCCGGCCAGACCAGCGCTTTCAGGACGGCGACGACGTGCTCGCCCAGGCCGTCGGCTTGCTGCCAGAACCAGACGACCGCCCCGATCATCCCGAGGGCGTAGACGGCGTCGCCACCCCCGGTGGGCGCCGACCTGCTGCGGCCGCCGCGCCGCTCCGACTGCGCCATGGTGCCTCCACTGCCGTGCCGACGGGGCCGTCCCGAGGGGCAGTCAGCCTGACGGCGCGCCGGCTCCGCCGGTAGGGCAGGACGTCCCACCGACAGACCGCGGTGAACCGGCGGACGGCGGACCTGGTGCCGCGGTTCCAGAGGGGAGGCCGGCCAGGCCGGTGCCGTCGCGTCCGATGCGGGACAGGACTCCGTTGCCGGACGGGGCGGCACCCGGAGTGACATCGAACAGCACCTGGGTGCTGTCCGGTGTGCAGGGCGGTCGGCCGGCACGTCCGGACGCACCCGGGACGGCGAGCTGCTCGGCGCCCACAGCAGCCGGTCGCCCTGACCGGACGGCTCCAGCCCGGACCAGACGCGCGTGGGGAGCAGTGAGCAGTGAGCAGTAGCCGGTGACGAGGGGAGACGGAGGACAGCGGGCCGGACGCCAGCCGACGCGGCCCGGGGGGCGCCGCCGGCAGCCGGCCCGGCGACGTCCAGTCTGCGGAACGCGACCGCGCCCGGTCCGGCCCGGGCGGACCATCGTGCCCGGGTCGACCCCGTCCTCAGGTCACCCGGTGCCCAGCAGGCGGGCGCGCTCCTCCTCGGTGACCGGCCGCGGACGGTGCTGCTCGTCGACGGCGACGAGGACGACCCGGCCCAGCGCGACGGCGGTGCCGGCGTCGACGACGTCGTGGCGCACGACGAACGACGTCCGGCCGATGCTCTCGACCGAGACGGTGACGTCGACCGACAGGGTCGAGGACGGCACCTCGGCCCGGTGGTCGGTCTCGGTGCGCGCGACGAGGACGCCGCCGCGCAGCACGCCGCCGAACTCGTGCATGAAGCGGATCCGCGCCACCTCCATGAACACCAGGTACTGCACGTGGTTGACGTGCCCGAGCGGGTCGAGGTCGGCGAAGCGGACCTGGACGGTGGTCGTCAGCGACGGGGCGCTCACGCCGACCAGTGCTCCACGCCGTCGACCGTGGTGCGGGTCAGGTGCCCCTGCGCGCCCAGCAGCACCAGGTGGGCGCCGGTCTCGAAGGTCGCCAGCATCGCGTTGAACGGGTCGAGCTCGCGCAGGTGCCGCAGCCGCCGGGTCCAGCCCAGGTGTCCCGCCACCTCGTGGGCGGTCGAGGCCCCGCGTCCGACGGCGGCGGCGGTCTCGGACAGCCGCTGGTCGTGGAAGGCGAGCAGCTCGTCGACGCGCGCGTGCACGCTCGGCGCGGCGTCGCCGTGCGCCGGCAGCAGCAGCGCGTCCGGGCGCGACCGGACGACGGCCAGCGAGTGCAGGAACGCCCCGAGCGGGTCGGGCGACAGCACCGGCTCGAAGCCGATCGACGGGGTGATCGTCGGCAGCACGTGGTCGCCGGCGAACAGCAGCGCGCCGTCGACGTCGTGGAAGACCAGGTGACCGGCGGTGTGGCCGGGGGTCGCGACGGCCTCGAGCGTGCGGTCGCCGAGGGCGATGGGCCCCGGTTCGAGCCACTCGTCGGGCGACTCCCAGTCGGTCGGGTCGATGGTCGCGTCACCGATCAGGGCGGCGATCTCGTCCGCGAGGCCACCGGCGCCCGAGCGGCGCAGGCCGGCGACCTGGACGCCGAGCGCGCTCCGCTCGGCTGCCTGGGCGGCCTCGAGGTTGGGGCGGTCGCCCGCACCCAGTCCGATGCGCACGCCGAAGTCGCGGCGGACGGCGACGGCCTGCGTGTAGTGGTCGCGGTGGACGTGCGTGACCAGGAAGCGCTGCACGTCGGCCAGCGACGCCCCCAGCGACGCAAGCGCCTGCTCCAGCAGGACCCGCGACTCCGGGACCGACCAGCCGGCGTCCACCAGCACCAGCCCGCCGGGCGTCTGCACGACGTACACGTTGACGGCCCGCAGCCCGTCGTTCGGCAGCGGGAGCGGCACGCGGTGCACACCCGGCGCCACCTCGAAGGCTCCGGGCTCGGTCCAGGCGCCCGAGCCGGTGCTCGGGAGGTCGGTCGTCATCCGACCTGTCTACTGCAGCGCGACCGCGACCGCGGCGCGCACCGCCCGGTCGAGGGCGACGGCTGCGGTGCGGTCGGTCCGGACCTCCACGACGCGCAGGCCCTCACCGGGCACGAGGGCGTCGTCGAGCGAGACCAGGTCGGTGGCCAGGGCGTGCGGCGTGCCGGTCGCGGCGCACAGCGACGCCAGGTCCACGCCGTGGGACGTCCCGAAGATCCGCTCGAAGGCGCCGGCGTGCTCGTTGGACCCCTGCTCGAGCAGCCCGAAGATGGCGCCGCCGTCGTTGTTGACCACCACGAGCGTGAGGTCGGGACGCGGCTCCCCAGGACCGATCACCAGGCCGTTGGCGTCGTGCAGGAACGTGAGGTCGCCGAGCAGCGCGTAGGCCGCACCGCCGCCCGAGGCCTGGTGCGCCAGCGCCGCACCGAGCGCGGTCGACACCATCCCGTCGATCCCGGCGACGCCCCGGTTGGCGAGCACCGCGAGCCCCGGCTGCGGCCCGGCGAGGAACAGGTCGCGCACCGGCTTGCTGCTGCCGACGACGAGCAGCCCCTGCTCGGGCACCGCCCCGGCGACGCGTCCGGCCACGACGGGCTCGACCACGCCGTCACCCTGGAGCACCGCGGTCTCCAGGACACCGGCCGCCGCGTCGTCGGCGGCGTACGCGGCCTCGAGCCAGGTCGGCAACCACCCCGGGTCGACCTCCCCGTCGGCGAACAGCGGGACGGCCGGCAGGACGCGCGACGCCGCACCGGTCGGGTCGGGCCAGGAGCCGAGGCGGGCGACGACGTCGGACGGCGACCCGGCGACCAGACGTCCGACCGCTCGCGACAGCGTCGGACGGCCCACGACGAGCACCCGGTCCGGCCGGTGGGCGGCCACCCAGCCGGGGGCTCCCAGCAGCAGCTCGGGCACCAGCAGCACCTCGCGCACCGGACCCGCACCGGACGACGGCTCCGCCACGACCGGCCAGCCCCGCCGGCGGGCCAGCGCCAGCGCCGCGTCGGCCTGCGCGGGG
>JAOPVV010000016.1 GCA_025966005.1 Frankiales bacterium | reverse complement strand
TCCGTGCTCATCGGCGTCCGGGGCGTGCAGCCGTGCGGGGTCAGCCCGTGATCGCGCCGTGGGCGGCGGAGCCGACGAGCTTGGCGTACTTGCCGAGCACACCGGTGGTGTAGCGGGGCTCGAGCGGCTTCCAGTCGGCCCGGCGCCGCTCGAGTTCGTCCGCGTCGACCAGCAGGTCGAGCGTGCCCGACTCGAGGTCGAGCCGGATCCGGTCGCCCTCGTGCACCAGCGCGATCGGCCCGCCGTCCGCCGCCTCGGGGGCGACGTGGCCGACGCACAGCCCGGTGGTGCCGCCGGAGAAGCGGCCGTCGGTGAGCAGCAGGACGTCCTTGCCGAGCCCGGCGCCCTTGATGGCGCCGGTGACCATCAGCATCTCGCGCATGCCGGGGCCGCCCTTGGGGCCCTCGTAGCGGATGACGCAGACGTCGTCCTTGCGCAGCCGGCCCTCGACGACGGCGTCCATGCAGGCCTGCTCGCCGTCGAAGACGCGCGCGTTGCCCTCGAACACCTGCGCCTCGAAGCCGGCGCTCTTGACGACCGCGCCCTCCGGGGCCAGTGAGCCGTGCAGGATCGAGATGCCACCAGTCCTGTGGATCGGGTCGCTCAGCGCGCGCAGCACCTCCCCGTCCAGGGGTGGGATCTCGAGAGCGTCGAGGTTCTCGCGCATCGTGCGGCCGGTGACGGTCATGACGTCGCCGTGCAGCAGACCGGCGTCGAGCAGCGCCTTCATGACGACCGGGATGCCGCCGATGCGGTCGATGTCGGTCATCACGTACTTCCCGAACGGCTTGACGTCGGCCAGGTGCGGGACGCGCGCGGCGATGCGGGTGAAGTCGTCGTAGGACAGCTCGACGCGCGCCTCGTGCGCGATCGCGAGCAGGTGCAGGACGGCGTTGGTGGACCCGCCGAGGGCCATGACGACGGTGATGGCGTTCTCGAACGCCTCCTTGGTGAGGATCTGGCGCGCGGTGATGCCGGCGTCGACCAGCCGGACGACGGCCTCGCCCGAGGCGATGGCGTACGCGTCGCGCCGCTCGTCGACGGCCGGCGGGGCGGCGCTGCCGGGCAGCGACATGCCGAGCGCCTCAGCGGCCGACGCCATCGTGTTGGCGGTGTACATGCCGCCGCAGGCGCCCTGCCCGGGGCAGGTCGCCTTCTCGATCGCGTCGAGCTCCTCCTTGGTGATGATCCCGCGAGCGAGCGCTCCGACGCCCTCGAACACGTCGATGATCGTGAGGTCGCGGTCCTCGCCGTCCAGCCCCTTGAGCTTGCCCGGCAGCGTCGAGCCGGCGTAGAGGAACACCGACGCGAGATCGAGGCGCGCCGCGGCCATCAGCATCCCCGGCAGCGACTTGTCGCAGCCGGCCAGCAGCACCGAGCCGTCGAGGCGCTCGGCGAACATGACGGTCTCGACCGAGTCGGCGATGACCTCGCGCGAGACGAGCGAGGCGCGCATGCCCTCGTGGCCCATGGAGATGCCGTCCGAGACCGAGATGGTGCCGAACTCCATCGGGAAGCCGCCCGCGTTGCGCACGCCGACCTTGGCCGCCTTGGCGAGCCGGTCGAGCGAGAGGTTGCAGGGGGTGATCTCGTTCCAGGACGAGGCCACGCCGATCTGCGGCTTGGTCCAGTCCTCGTCGGTCAGCCCGACGGCGCGGAGCATGGCGCGGGCGGGCGCGCGGTGGTCGCCGTCGGTGACGTCGGTGCTGCGGGGCTTGCGGGTGCTCACGGGGCCTTCTTCACTGCCGGGAGGGGACGGCCGGGTCGCGACCGGGGTGGGGCTGGCGGTGCGCCCAGACTAGGCCGGGCGACCCCACCGGTGGCAGGCTCAGGGCATGCCCACGGACCCAGACCGGCCGGTGCGCTTCGGCCCCGAGAAGATCGCCCTCGCTCCGGTGCTCCTGCTCGCGATCGGCGCGGTCCCGCTGGCCCTGTCCGACGCGCGCCTGCGCTGGCTGCTGCTGGTCCCCGTGCTGTGCGCGGTCTGGGTGCTGCGCGCCCGCGTCGTCGTGCGCGCCGACGGGCTGGAGGTCTGCAACGGGCTGCGCGTGCAGCGCCTGCCGTGGGACCGGGTCGAGGGCTACGACGTCCCGGCGCGCGGGCCGGTGCGCGTGGTGACGCCGGGGCACCGGACCGCGCTGACCGCGCTGCCCCGCGTGCAGCTGCGCCGGCTGGTCGAGGCCAGCGAGGCCGTCGCCGCCCGCAGGAAGACGTGACGACCACCGCAGCACCGCACACCTTCGACGCGACCAGCACCGACGGCACCGTCGTGCGCGGCTGGACCAACGACCAGGACGGCGTCCCGCTGCTGGTCTCCAACGGCCTCGGCAGCGTCCCCAGCGCCTGGCCCTCCCTGCTCGCACCGGACTGCGGCTACCGCGCGGTCACCTGGTACCACCGCGGCACCTTCGACACCGCGCGCCCGGCCGACCGCACGCACGTCCGCGTGCAGGACCACGTCGACGACCTCCTCGCCGTGATGGACGCCGCGGGGCTCGAGCGCGCCGTCCTCGCCGCCTGGTCGATCGGCGTCAACGTCGCCTTCGAGGCGGCCCGCGCGCACCCCGACCGGGTCGCCGGACTGCTCGCCGTCGCCGGCGTCCCGGGCG
>JAOPVV010000429.1 GCA_025966005.1 Frankiales bacterium | reverse complement strand
CACCGCGCAGGCGCCCGCGAGCCGTGACCGCCCGGGTGCCCAGGAGCGCAGCGGCGCCGTCCGCGGCTCAGGGTCCGGTCGGTCCCAGGACGCGCCGGCCGCAGGGCGGCGTGAGCGACCGGACCGTGCGCACGGTGAAGACGGTCGGCCCGCGGACGGCGCCCGAAGTCAGCAGCACGAGACCGCAGCTCGGCAGCAGGACCGGCCCCGGACGGGCACGGGGGGTCGCGACGAGCCCACGCGGACCGAGCGTCCGGCGTCCGGCGCGGGCAGGCGGGAGGAGCGCCCGCCCGCTGAGCGCCCGGCCTCGGCCGGGGAACGACCGACCGGGGGTCCGCGCGGGGAGCGCCTGGAGACCGGTGCCGAGCGCCCGCCGGCTGAGGAGCGTCCTCGTGGTGATCGTCCGGACAGTGGGGACGGCCGTCCTGCCGGGCGCGTGCCGGCAGAGCGTCCCGCGTCGTCGCAGGCTCGTCGCGACGAGCGTCCGCGCACGGACCGGCCGGCCTCGTCCGGCTCGTCGAGCAGCAGCCGCCCGTCGTCCGGTGGTCGTCCGGAGCGCGGCGGAGCATCCGGTGCCCGTCCGTCCTACGGCGCGAGCGGGGTGTCGGCGGCGCGGCGCGCAGCGATCGAGGAGCGCGAGTACGACCCGCGGCGCGAGGAGCGCCGCAAGGCGACGCGCGTCGCGCTGCCGGACGACGTCGACGCGCGGATGCTCGACGACGAGACGCGCCGCGAGCTGCGTTCGCTGTCCAAGGAGACCGCCGAGCTGGTCGCCCGGCACCTGGTCGTGACCGGACATCTGATCGACGACGAGCCCGAGCAGGCGCTGGCCCACGCTCGAGCGGCGCGGGCGCTCGCCGGTCGCATCGGCGTCGTCCGGCAGGCCGTGGGCCTGGCCGCCTACGCCGCGGGTGAGTGGAACGAGGCGCTGTCAGAGCTGCGCGCCGCGCGCCGGATCACCGGACGTCCGGAGCACCTGGCCGTTTTCGCCGACTGCGAGCGGGCGCTCGGTCGCCCGGAGCGCGCGCTGGCGTACGGCGACGACCCGGAGGTCACCTCGCTGACCCAGGACGAGCGCGTCGAGCTCGTCATCGTGCTGGCCGGTGCCCGGCGCGACATGGGCCAGCTCGACGCTGCGGTCCTGGCGCTGCAGGAGCCCGCGCGCCGCACGACCGCACAGCGCCCGTGGGCCGCCCGGCTCTGGTACGCCTACGCCGACGCGCTGCTCGTCGCGGGTCGTGAGCAGGAGGCGCGCGACTGGTTCGGACGGACGGCGGACGTCGACGACGAGGGACAGACGGACGCCGCCGACCGCGTCCTCGTCCTCGACGGCGTGGTCCTCGACGACCTCGGTGAAGACGACGAGGAGGTGGGCGAGGTCATGGATGACGCCGCGCTCGCCGCCTACGTGGCCCAGGGCTTCGTGCCGGTGGGGCAGGCGGCCGTGTCGTCGCAGGCAGCCGCCCCTCTCGAGGCTGAGGCTCATCCCGAGGTCCAGGCCGCCGCCGAGCTGGGGGCTGCGGAGACCGCGGACCCCGCGCCGGTCGCCGAGGTGCCGGCTGAGGACGCTCCGCAGCGTCCCGAGGGGCAGCGTCCCGAGGGGCTGTCGAAGCCGTTCTCCGGCGAGGTCGCGGCGGCCGAGCCGGCGGCGGCCAGTCGCCCCGCCGCTGCGCTCACGCCGACGTTCGCCGCGCCGCAGGACCAGGACGCGGCGACCCAGTCCGAGCAGGAGGGGGACGGGGACGAGCTGACGCTGTTCAGCTGATCCCGTTCAGCTGACCGCGGGTCAGCTGACTCCGTCCGCGGCACGCCCGCGGCTGTCCCATCGGACAGCCGCGGGTGGTCAGGT
This sequence comes from Frankiales bacterium, assembly GCA_025966005.1. Classification (GTDB taxonomy): domain Bacteria; phylum Actinomycetota; class Actinomycetes; order Mycobacteriales; family SCTD01; genus SCTD01. The sequence continues at coordinate 8,535 of JAOPVV010000429.1, read as the reverse complement.
CGTCAGGTCTCGCGCGGCTCGGTCTTGTCGAGCCAGTGCAGGATCCCGGACAGGTTGGCGCCGTCGCTCGACAGCGCCTGCCACTTTCCGTCCGTGCCCGCCATCGCCGCGTAGCGCTCCTTGGTCCGCTCCCGGACGGCCGCGACGGCATGGTCGAGGTCCAGGTCCTCGGCGCGACAGCCGCGCGCGAGCTCGACCCACAGGCGCAGCTCGTCCTGACTGCGCGAGAGGACCTCCTCCACGTGGGCCGCCGGGCCGTAGTGGCTGAACAGCAGCCGCGTCGGGGCCAGCTCCTCGAAGGTCCGCAGGCTCGACAGCGCCAGGTCGAGGTCGAAGTCCGGCGGCGGCGTCGCCGGCCGGACGAGGTCGGCCTCGGGGACGTAGATGCCAGCGGCGTCGCCCACGTAGAGGTCGCCGGTGGCCGAGTCGAGCAGGCCCACGTGGTGCGCGGCGTGGCCGGGGGAGTAGGTGCTGGTCAGCCGCCGTCCGTCGCCGAGGTCGACCTCACCGGTGTCCCCGAGGGCGCGGACGCGGTGCGCGGGTGTCGAGAGCAGCTCGCCGAAGACGGTGTCCATGACGTCGCCGAAGACCCGGCGCGCCGACCCCATGAGCTTGGCCGGGTCGACCAGGTGGCGCGCCCCGCGCTCGTGGACGACCACCTCGGCGTTCGGGAACGCCGCGGCGAGGTCACCGACGCCGCCGGCATGGTCGAGGTGGATGTGCGTCACGACGATGGTGGCCAGGTCGTCGGCGCCGATGCCCAGCGCCGCGAGCTCGTCGACGACCAGCTGCGCGCTCTTGGCCGCGCCGGTCTCCACCAGCGCCGGTCGCGACGAGCGGATCAGGTAGGCGGCCGTGATCCCGTCGTAGCCGCCCATGCGCGTGTCGAGCAGGTGGACGTCCTCGCCCAGCGGTGTCGCAGTGCTGTCCACAGTCCAGCTCCTGTCCACGGTCCTGGTGGCGGCGCGTCCCGCGCTGCCCGTCGACCGCATCGTAGGCAGCCGCAGCTCGGACCCGGGCGGCGCAGGAGCGGGGAGGTGCGCGGTGTCAGGTCGGGTAGTCGTGGCGAGGCAGCCGGCGGGGGCGGTCGCGTCCGGCGGAGCGGGGGCCCCCAACGAGGTGCTGCTGGTCGGGCGGGTGAGCGGACTGCCGGAGGAGCGCGAGCTGCCCAGCGGCGACGGCCTCGTGGCCTGGCGGCTGGTCGTCGCTCGGCCGCCGGGGGGACGCAAGCCACCGGACGGGGTCCGGCCGACGACCGGGGACACGCTGGACTGCGTGGCCTGGACCGCGGGGCTGCGCCGCACGGCGCGCGGCCTGTCCGACGGCGACGTCGTCGAGGTCACGGGAGCCCTCCGGCGACGCTTCTGGCGCGGCGGAGCCGGCGCGTCCAGCCGGTGCGAGGTCGAGGCCGTCGCGGTGCGACGGCTGTCGAGAGGGCCGGCCGGCGGCTGAGGCCGCCTCAGGCGTCGCGGTGGTCGCGGATCACCAGCCCGGTGCTGGGCTTGGGGGTGAACAGCGTCGACTTGCGGGGCATCCGCTCCCCGGTCCCGGCGACGGCGGCGACGGCGTCCACCGGGGTCGGGTTGAGCAGCACGGCGGTCCCACCCGTCCGCGCTGCCGCGGCGAGGGCGCCGGCGACGTCGTGCTCGTAGGCCACGTGCTCCACGTCGTCCGGGAGCTGCCACAGCGCCGTCACCAGGAAGGCGTGCAGCACGCTGACGTCGAGCGCGACCCAGGCCGGCGAGCGTCCCTCGGGGACCGCAGTGGCGAGCTGGGCGGGGTCGGGCTCCGTCACCAGGTGCAGCTCGCTCGCGTCGCCGGAGGCCAGCAGGAACGCCGGGCCGTGCTCGCCGGCGGCCGCGAGCTCGGCCAGCGCCTGCTCCAGACCGCCCTCGAGGCGGCGGACCGCGGTGCCCGCAGCGGCCTGCTGCGCGAGGGTGCCGACCGGGACGCCCGGCAGGTAGCGGTGGATCGGGTGCACCTGCGGCCCGAACGCCGTCGCGTCCACGAGCAGGCACAGGCCGGCGTCCCAGGCTCCGGCGCCGTCGCCGGCCTCGTGGCGGGCGGTCTGGCGCTGCAGGTAGGTGGCGTAGCGGTGGTGGCCATCGGCGATCAGCGCCTTGCGCGGCAGCAGGTCCGCCGCGACGTCGGCGAGGACCCCCGGGTCGGTCACCGCCCAGAGCCGGTGACGCAGCCCGTCGGCCAGCACCGCGTCGACCAGCAGCGCGGGAGCCTGGGCCGCCGCGACGTCGGGCCGGTCGACCGACGCGACCGCCCGGCTGGCCGCCCCCCCGCCGTCGTAGACCAGGAAGATCGGCTCGAGGTCGGCGTCGACCGCGGTGTACAGCGCCAGCCGGTCGCTGACCGGGCCGGCCATCGTGTTCTCGTGCGGCAGGACGATCTCGTCCGCGGGCGGGGTCAGGCCCAGCGCGCCGAGCAGGCCCCGCTGCACGTGCCCGGGAAGCCCCTCGACGTCGGGGGCCGCCTGCTCGTAGACGTAGAGCGCAGGCGCCCCGTCGGGCACCAGGACGCCCGCCTCGCGCCAGGCCACGAGGGTCGCAGCCGCACCGGCGTAGCGGTCCTGACCTGCCACGACACCCTCACGTGGGAGGATGAGCCGGACGACGTTGTGCTCGCTGGAGTGCTCGAGCGCGACCACCCCGTCGGCGTCGATGACGTCGTACGGCGGGGAGGTCAGCGCGGACAGCTCACCGGCGACGGCAGGGTCGTAGCGCAGAGCACGGAAGGGCGAGAGCACGAGGCCGCTCGGGCGGGGGACGGAGGAGGACGCGGTCGGACCGGCAGTCATGCGGCGAGACTAGGGGTGCCCCTTCGCGAACCGCACGACCGCACGACGGACCCGTCCGACGGGGCCGGCACCACTGATGAGGAGGGAACCGCGTGTCTGAGAGTCGGTACGACCCCCGGTACGACCCACGCGCTCCGGACGAGGAGCGCCCGCGCCCGTTCTCGGACCTGCCGCCGCCGCCTCCGGACGTCGTGCCCTCCGGCGAGGTCTACGACTGGTTCATCCGCGGGTGCGACCTGCTCGACAGCGGGGACACGAACGCAGCCGTCCAGCTCCTCGACCACTGCGCCCAGGCCGAGCCGGAGTCGCGGCAGGTCCGCGAGGCCCTGGCCCGCGCCCAGTTCGACGTCGGCATGTACGACGAGGCGCGCACCAACTTCGAGTGGATCCTGTCGATCAACCCGGCCGACGACTACGCGCAGTTCGGGCTGGGCCTGGCGGCCACCAAGGCCGGCGACCTCACCAGCGCGGTCGAGCACCTGGCCCTCGCGGCGGCCATGCGTCCCGACATCGCGTACTACTCGACCGCGCTGCGCGGCGCCCGCGCCGCGCTCACCGCCGCCCGCCGCTGAGCCAGATCCGCGGCCTGCGGCTGGGGTCGTGCGACCAGCCGCTGCACACGGCGTACGACGCAGCGCTGCTCGACCTCGACGGCGTCCTGTACCAAGGCGCCGACGAGGTCGAGCACGCCGCGGCGTCCGTGGCCCGGGCACGGGGCGCCGGCATGCGCACCGCGTTCGTCACCAACAACGCCAGCCGGCACCCCGGCGTGGTGGCCGCGCACCTGACCGAGCTGGGCATCCCCGCCGACCCGGCCGAGGTCGTCACCTCCGGGCAGGCCGCAGCGCGGACCGTGGCCTCGCGAGTCCCGGTGGGGGCAGCGGTCCTCGTGCTCGGCACGGACGCGCTGGCCGAGACGGTCGCGCTGTCCGGGCTCCGCCCGGTGCGCACGCTGCACCAGGCCGGGCCGGACGGCGTCGCGGCCGTGGTGCAGGGGCTCTCCCCGGCGACGAGCATGGCCGACCTCGCGGAGGCCACGATCGCCCTGCGCGGGGGCGCGCTCTGGGTGACGGGCAACGCCGACGCGACCCTCCCGAGCCCGCGCGGACTGCTGCCGGGCAACGGAGCGTTCGTCGAGGTCCTGCGGGCCGTGACGGGCCTCGACCCGCTGGTGGCCGGCAAGCCCGACCCAGCGCTGCACCTCGAGTCTGTGGCTCGAGTGCAGTCGACTCGTCCGCTGGTCGTCGGCGACCGGCTCGACACCGACGTGCTGGGCGCGGTGCGCGGCGGCGCCGACAGCCTGCTGGTCCTGACCGGGGTCACGGACCTGGCAGCGCTGGAGGCCGCACCGCCGGGCAGCCGTCCCACCTACGTCTCGAGCGACCTGCGCGGGCTCGGCGAGCCGCACCCACCGGTCGTCCTTAGCGGCCGGGCCGCCAGCTGCCGCGCGGCGACCGCGCGGTGGGACGGCGCGCAGCTGACCGTCGAGGGCGACGGCGACGACGCGCTGCGGGCCCGGGTCGCGCTCGCCTGGGCCGTCGCCGACGACTGACCCGCACCCATGCGTCCTCGACCCGTCAGAGACCGTCCTCGACCAGCAGGGATCACGGCGCGCGGCGCCCGGTCAGGGTCGTGCTCCGGTCAGAGCAGGGTGCGGAGCTTGAGCAGGTCGAGGACGCTCGCCTCGACCTTGAGGCGTCCGGTGGCCCACGCCGCCGGCGGGGAGAGCTCGCCGGCGATGAGCGCGAGCAGGTCGTCGCTCTGGGCCGCCAGGCGGACCTGCGCGCCGGCCGTGCCCGAGCCCGGCTCGTACCGCAGCTCCTCGAGGCCGTCGTCGCCCAGACGGGCCAGGAACACGACGTCGAGGTCCGGCACGCGGCAGGCCAATGTGCGGGAGACGACGTACTTCCCGCGGACGTGGGCAGGGACGTCAGCGAGGCGCTCGGCCAAGGACTCCAGCGCCTGCTCGCACTCCGGCAAGGACGCCACTGCACCTCCTCCGGCCCTCCCCCCGCGGACCGGGGGGGCGGCACACGTTAGCGCCGACGACCCGCACCGGTGCCGCGGTACCGTGGCCGCCGCCGAAGACAGGGGACGACCGTGCGTGACGCGCTCAAGAGCTACCTGGCGCTCGCCAGTGGTGTCACCGACCTGACACGCCAGCGCGCCGTCGCCGCCGCCAAGGCGCTGGTCAGCCAGGGCGAGGCCACGGCCGAGCAGGTCACGTCCCTCGCCGAGGACTTGCTCGCCCAGAGCCGGCAGAACCGCGAGGCCGTGGCGGCGCTGGTGAGCTTCGAGGTCGACCGCACGCTCGGCCGCGTGGGTCTGGCGACCGCGGACGAGGTCGGTCAGCTGACCGAGCGTGTGCGTGACCTGGAGCGGCAGATCCGCGACCTCACGTCTGGCAGCGACGCGGCCGCGACCTCGGACCCGGGGCCGGGGAAGACGCCCGCGAAGGAGACGCCCGCGAAGGAGACGCCCGCGAAGGAGGCGACCGCGGCGGAGGCGGCCGCGAAGGGGGCCCCCGCCAAGAAGGCCCCGGCGAAGAAGGCCCCCGCGAACAAGGCCCCCGCGAACAAGGCCCCCGCCAAGAAGGCCCCGGCAGCACAGGCTGCAGCCGGCGGGGCACCCGCGACCGAGGCCGCGCACGCGCCGTCGGCGCAGGCCACGCCGGCGAAGGGGTCCCCCGAGCCGGCGTCCGACACGGCGACGGAGTCGGTGCCGGCCAGGACCGGCCAGGGCGACCCGGTCACGGGCAGCAACGCGTCGTCCGCACCCACGGCCGAGGGCACCGCGGCCGGCTCCTCCGGCACGTGACGGGTCCCGTCCCGCCCCGCCCCGTCCCGGCCCCGCCCCTGTCGGGCGGGCCGGTCCCGCCGGCCGGTCCTCGTCCGCCCGTCCCGGGTCCCGTCGGCCCGCCGGCGGGGGACGTCCCTCCGGGAGTCGCGCGCGCTGGCCCGGCTCGACGAGCTGGACGGCACGGCGACGCCCCAGCACGTCGAGGTGTTCGACGGGGTGCACCGCCTGCTGCAGGACGCGCTCGCCACCCTCGACGAGGTCTGAGCTGGCACGCCGCGCCCGGCTCGACGCCGAGCTCGTCCGCCGCGGTCTGGCCCGCAGCCGGGAGCAGGCCGCCGAGCTGGTCGCCGCCGGGCTGGTGAAGGTCTCCGGGTCGGTCGCGACCAAGCCGGCGACCGCCGTCGAGGCGGGCACGCCGCTGCTGGTCGAGCAGCCGGCCGGCCCGTCGTACGCCTCGCGCGGCGGGCACAAGCTCGCCGGTGCGCTCGACGCCTTCGGCTACGACCCGGCCGGCAAGCGGGCGCTCGACGCGGGCGCGAGCACCGGCGGCTTCACCGACGTCCTGCTGCAGCGTGGCGCCCGGCACGTGGTGGCCGCCGACGTCGGGTACGGCCAGCTGGTCTGGGCGCTGCAGAGCGACGAGCGGGTCACGGTGCTGGACCGCACGAACGTCCGGTCCCTCGAGCTGGAGCAGGTCGGCGAGCCCGTCGAGCTGGTGGTCGCCGACCTGTCGTTCATCCCGCTCGGGCTGGTGCTGCCGGCGCTGGTGCGCGTCGCCACCCCGACCGCGGACCTGATCCCGATGGTGAAGCCGCAGTTCGAGGTGGGACGCGAGCGGCTGCCCTCGGGCGGGGTCGTCCGCGATCCGGAGGTGCGCGCGGAGATGGTCCGCAAGGTCGCCGAGCAGGCCGCAGCGCTCGGGCTGGGGGTGCGCGGGGTGACGGCGAGCCCCCTGCCCGGTCCGAGCGGGAACGTCGAGTTCTTCGTCTGGCTGAGCGCGGCGGCGCCGCCGCTGGAGGAGGACGCCCTGGCGGCCGCCGTTCGCGAGGGGCCGCAGTGAGCGAGCTGCCCGTCCCGCCGGGTCCGTGAGGGCTCCGGTCGGGGGGTCCGGGTCAGGTCGTCCGGGAGCTGCTGAGCACAGGGGCCCGGTCGTCCAGGACCCGCTGGTGCACGGGCTCAGTGGTGCACGGGCGCAGTCCCGTGGGCCCGCTGAGCGGGGCGTCCGGGTGAGCGCACGGGCCGGACGTCGTGCGGCACCGACGCCCGCAGTGGCAGGGTGTGCGCCGTGACGCGCTCCGTGCTCCTGCTCGCCCACACCGGCCGTGAGATCGCGACGGTGGCGGCCCGCCGCGCCGTGACCCGGCTGCAGGACGCCGGCGTCGAGGTGCGCATGCTGGCCGAGGAGGCCCGCGACACCGGTCTCACGGGCGTGGCGGTCTGCGACGGAGGAGCGGGCTCGGCGGCCGGCGCCGAGCTGGTGCTGGTGCTGGGCGGCGACGGCTCGATCCTGCGCGCGGCCGAGTTGTCGCGCGCGGCGTCGGTGCCGCTGCTGGGGGTCAACCTCGGCCGCGTCGGCTTCCTGGCCGAGGCCGAGTCCGAGCACCTCGACCACACGCTCGACCGGATCCTCGACCGGGACTACGGGGTCGAGGAGCGGATGACCATCGACGTCGAGATCAGCGTCGACGGCGACGTCGTCGGCGACGGCTGGGCGCTCAACGAGTGCAGCGTCGAGAAGGCCCAGCGCGAGCGGATGCTCGAGCTCGTCGTGGAGATCGACGGTCGTCCGTTGTCGCGCTGGGGCTGCGACGGCGTGGTGGTCGCGACGCCCACGGGGTCGACGGCGTACGCGTTCTCCGCCGGCGGACCGGTCGTCTGGCCCACGGTCGAGGCGCTCATGGTGGTCCCGATCAGCGCTCACGCGCTGTTCGCGCGACCGCTCGTCGTCGCGCCGTCGTCGGTGGTGGCGGTCGAGGTGCTGCCGAGCGGGACGACCGGTGTCATCGGCTGCGACGGCCGGCGCACCCGGGAGCTGCCGCACGGCGCGCGCGTCGAGGTCCGGCGCGGGCGCTACCCGGTGCTGCTCGCGCGGATGCACGACCGCCCGTTCACCGACACGCTCGTGCAGAAGTTCGCCCTGCCCGTCGAGGGCTGGCGCGGCGCCGCGGACGGCTGACGCTCGAGCAGGTGTTCGAAGCGTGTCGTCCACAACCTCCCCGGAACCGTCGGAGCACCCGCCTACTGTCGGCGGCGTGCTGGAGGAGATGCGGATCCGCGGGTTGGGCGTGATCGACGACGCCGTGCTGCAGCTCGGTCCCGGTCTGACGGTCGTCACGGGCGAGACCGGAGCCGGCAAGACGATGGTCGTCCAGGGCCTGAACCTGCTGTTCGGCGGGCGGTCGGACGCCGGACGCGTGCGTCCCGGGTGCGAGCGGGCGGTCGTCGAGGGACGACTGGTCCTGCCGCGGGGGCACGCCGCGCTCGACCGGGCCACCGACGCCGGCGCCGAGCTCGACGACGACGCGCTGCTCGTGAGCCGCAGCGTCGCCGCCGACGGCCGGTCGCGGGCGCACATCGGCGGCCGCAGCGTCCCCGTCGGCGTGCTGGGCCAGCTCGCCGAGCACGTCATCGCCGTCCACGGGCAGAGCGACCAGCAGCGGCTCCTGCGCCCGGCCCAGCAGCGCGCCGCTCTGGACCGCTTCGCCGGCCCGGCCGCGCTCGAGCTGCGCGAGCGGTTCGCCGCCGGGTGGGTCCAGTGGCGCGACGTCCGGGCGACGCTGGAGCAGCTGCGCGCCGAGGCCGCAGAGCGCACCCGCGAGGCCGAGCTGCTGCGGCTCGGGCTCGCCGAGGTCGAGGCTGCCGCGCCGGTCCCCGGTGAGGGCGCGGCGCTGACCGCCGAGGTCGAGCGGCTCGCGAACGCCGACGAC
>JAOPVV010000390.1 GCA_025966005.1 Frankiales bacterium | reverse complement strand
GCCCGCGGCGTCCGGTCTGCCGGCGACGGGGCCGCCGCGGACGACCGTGCGGCCGCGCACGTCGACCGGCTCCACGCGGGCCGGGACCGCGACCGGTCGGCCGGCGACCGCGAGGAGCTGCAGCAGGCCCGCCAGCGCGCGGCCGAGCGGCGCGATGCCGCGACCGAGATGCGGCAGGAGTCGGCGCTCGACCGCCTGGACAACGAGGTGGACCGGGCGAGCAGCAGCAAGGACCGCGAGCAGGCCGCCGCCGACCGCCATGCTGGCGAAAGGGTCCTCGCTGACGGCGTGGGGTCCTAGCTGACCAGGCCCCGGCGGAAGCCCAGGGCCACGGCCTGTGCGCGGTCGTTCACCCCGAGCTTGCGGAACAGCCGGCGCGCGTGGGTCTTGATGGTGTCCTCGGACAGGTAGAGGTCCTTGCCGATCTGGCCGTTGCTCTTGCCCTGGCTCATGCCGGTGAGCACCTGCAGCTCGCGCTCGGTCAGCTGGCCGCCGGGCGGGGTGGTCCGGGACGACTCACGGGTGGCGAGCGCCCGGCGCAGCGAGGGCTCGACGAGGTCCTCACCGTCCAGGGCGTGGGCGACGGCGGCGCACAGCTCCTCGTGGCTGACGTCCTTGAGCAGGTAGCCGCGGGCGCCGTGCGAGACGGCGGCGGCGACCTGGTCACGGTCGTCCGCGGCGGTGAGCATGAGCACCTTCGCGGTCGGGTGGGCCGCGACGAGGCGACGGGTCGCCTCGAGGCCGCCGAGGCCCGGCATCCGGACGTCCATGAGGACCAGGTCGGGCTGCTCGTGGGCGTAGCGCGCGAGCACCTCCTCGCCGCTGGCGGCCGTCTCGACGCGGTCAACCCCGGGGACACCGGCCACGAACGTGCGCAGGCCCTCCCGCACGATGCGGTGGTCGTCGCAGATGAGCACGGTCGTCACGGTCGGTCCTCGTCGTCGGGTAGCTGGAGCAGGGTCTGGTCGGGGTCGATGCGCAGCGCGGCGCCGACGGCGCGGGCCCGCAGCGTCCAGGTGCCGGCGTCGGGGACCGGCGCGTCCAGGACGAGCGCGCGCTCGCGCGTGAGGCGGACGTGCAGCGGACCGTCGGAGACGGCGGCCTGCACCAGGCGGTAGGCCGCAGCGGTGCAGGCGGGCGAGAGGGCGGCCGCGGCGTCGAGGTCGAGCTCCAGCCGCAGGCCGGGACGTCCGGCGGCCACGAGCTGGGCCGACAGGTCGCCGAGCGCGGCGACCAGGCCGTCGTCGCCGCGCGGGCGCAGCAGCCACACCTCGCGGCGCAGGGCGACCAGGGCGTCCTGGACGGCGTCGCGCGCCAGCGCGGGGTCGGCGCCGCGCACGACCGCGTCGCAGGCGTAGCGCGCGACGACCAGGGCCTGGAGGACGCCGTCGTGCAGCCGGTCGGCCAGCGCGTCGAGCTCGGTGTCGGCCGCTGCCAGCAGGTCGGCGGGGGACGCGGGGGCGGCGAGCAGCACCGTCAAGTCCCACCTCCGCGACCGGGGCGGCCGCTCCGCCCTCCCGTCCTGCATCGGCAGGAGCGGTGACATACGTGAGCCTTCGGCCCGATCAGCCCTCGAGCAGCGCGGCGACGTCCGGACGCCCGAGCCACTCGGCCCGCACGCCGGGCGGCAGGTCCGAGGCGATCGTCCGGACGGCGGCGCGCGCCGCGGTCAGGCTGCGGTCGCTCTCGACCGGGTCGTCCTCGGCGACCAGCGCCCCGAGCAGCGCCCGGGCCGGCCACACCAGCGGGACGGTGCCGAGCGACTCGGCCAGCGTCGCGGCCCGGCGCAGCGTGCCCGCGGCGTCGCCCTCGCCGTCGGCACCGGTGCCGCCGGAGACCTGCGCGATGCCCAGGATGAGCAGCCCCTTGGCGACGTGCCGCGGCGCCCGCGCGGCCTCGGCGCGGTCGACGGCGGCGCCGGCCGTCGCCACGGCCTCGTCGACCTGTCCGTCGAGCAGCTGCACCTCGGCCTCGACCCAGCCCAGGCGCACCCGCTGCCGCCACCACTCGCCGTCGCGGGCCGGCACGAGCGCCCGCGCCTGCTGCAGCCGGCTGCTCGCCTCCTCGGGCTCGTCGAGCCCGACGGCGTCGGACGCGAGCCCGAGCTGGGCGTCGAAGGCCGCCTCGCCCGTGCCCTCGGTGAGCGCCAGCGCCTCGAGATCCGACGCGCGGGCGACGGCGTGCCGGCCGAGCTGGCGGTGGACGCTCGCGACGGTCGAGGCGGCCAGCGCGGCGAACAGCCGGTGCTCGGGCAGGGCCTGCGGGGTGCGCCCGCTCTCGACCAGCGGCGACAGCACGGTCAGGGCGCCGCCGTACCGCCCGCCGGCTCCCAGGGCGACGCCCAGGAGCCAGCCCGCGGCCGCCATCTCCGCGCCCCGGCCCTGGGACTGGGCGAGCACGACCGCCTGCTCCAGGACGCCGACCGCCGCGGCGGGCTTGCCGTGGAAGGCGGCGTGCTCGCCGCTCGCGAGCAGGCCGGCGAGGTCACCCTGGTCAGTCACGCGCGCAGGCTATGCCCGAGCGGCGCCCCCGTGCGCGCGGCTGCCGTGGTCAGGCGCCGAGCGCCTGCTCGACGAGCTCGACGGCGTGCTGCAGGTCCTCGGCGACGCCGACCCGCTCGGGCAGGCGGTCGACCACCCAGCCCGGACCGCCGACCAGCACGGCCGTCGGAGGGCGGGTGACGGGGAGCGTCTCGAGCACGCGGACGTCGGCCGACCCGCGCAGCTGCGACCAGACGAACAGCGCTGCCGGGCCGGTGCGGCGCACGGCCGCCTCGAGCGCGGCGGCGGGCATCGCCGGGCCGAGCGTGCGGGTGGCGATCCCGCGCTCGGCCAGGCCTGCGCCCAGCGC
>JAOPVV010000370.1 GCA_025966005.1 Frankiales bacterium | reverse complement strand
AGCGCCGCCGCGACCAGCGCAGCGCTCGGCGGCAGCCCCGAGGCGGCGACCCGGCGCCGCACCCGGTCGAGCAGCGACGCGTCGACGACGCTCACGCCGCCTGCTCGAGCACCGGCGGCAGCAGCTCGGCGACCAGCGCGCTGCACAGCATCCCGAGGGGTCCCCGCGGGCGGCGTCCCGGCGCCTCGCCCCGCTCCAGCGCCGCGTCGAGACCGGGCTCGGCGCGCAGGTCGGCGACGAGCGGCAGCCCCAGCGCCTCCGCCACCTGGACCCCGGTCAGTCCGGTCGGCGACGGACCCCGGGTCACCACGCGAAGGTCGCTGCACAGGACGGCCACCGCCGCAGCGACGCGTGAGGCGGCCGCCGCAGCGCGCACCTCGTTCGGCACGACCAGCAGCACGGTCGTCGCGCTCGCCAGCACCGCGCGGCTGCACTCGTCGAGGGCGCGCGGCAGGTCGACCACCACCAGCTCGTTGCAGCGCCGACCCGCCGCGAGCACGGCCCGGACGGCCTCCACCGGCACCGCGCCCGCGTCACCGCGGCCCCACGACAGGACCGACAGCCCGGCCATCCGCGGGAGCGCCCCGTCGAGGGCCGCGGCCGGCACCCGGCCGCGGGTCGCCCCCAGGTCGGGCCAGCGCACCCCCCGGTGCGCCTCGCCGCCGAAGACGAGGTCGATGCCGCCGCCCAGCGGGTCGCCGTCGACCAGCAGGCTCGGGCGTCCGCTGCGGCTGGCCGTCATCGCCAGGGCGCAGGCCAGCGTCGTGGCACCGGCGCCACCGCGGCCCCCGACGACGGCGACGAGCGCACCCACCGGGCCGAAGGACTCGGTCGCGTCGGCGAAGCGGTCGGTCAGCCACTGCTCGGCGTCGGGCAGCAGGACGACGTGCTCGGCGCCGATAGCGACGGCCCGCTGCCACACGTCCGGGTCGTCGACGTCACGGCCGAGCAGCACCACGCCCTCGCGCCGCGGCAGCCGGGCCCGCAGGAGCCCGGGCAGCGCGTCGACGGCGACGACGACGAACGGCGCCGTGGCCCAGGACCGGCGTGCCGTGCCGGCGTCGGGCGCCACGTCGAGCTCGGTGCCCGCGGTCGCCGCGAGGCGCACGAGGTCGTCGAGCACGTCGGCCTCGGCCGTCACGACCAGAGGGCGGGAGAGCACGACGAGGGAGCGGGCGGCGGGCAGCACGGCGGCCTCCGGGAGCGGGCGCCGGACGCGGTCGTGCGGCGCGAGGAGCCGACCGTCCGCCGGGCGGGAGGGCGCCACAAGCCCGTCCACGAGATCTGTGCAGAACGCGGACGACCCCCGCCGGGGGGGGTGGCGGGGGTCGTCGCACGTGGCTCGGCCTCGGGGGGGTGAGGTCGAGCCGTCTGCGGACCAGGGCGCCAGGAGCACTCCGGTCCTTGTCACAGTCCCCCGCGGACCCCACCGGAAACCACGCCGCGGGAAACCGTCGCCGGGCGGCCACGTCGGCCTATCCTCGGCCCCCGTGAGCCGACCCCGCGCTGCCGCCTTCTTCGACCTGGACAAGACGGTCATCGCCAAGAGCAGCACCCTGGCGTTCAGCCGACCCTTCTACAAGGGCGGTCTGGTCAACCGCCGCGCCGTCCTCAAGAGCTCCTTCGCGCAGTTCGTCTACCTGCTCCAGGGGGCCGACGAGGACTCGATGGACCGGATGCGCGACTACCTCAAGGTCCTGTGCGCCGGCTGGCCGGTGGACCAGGTGAGCGCGATCGTCGCCGAGACGCTGCACGAGCTCATCGACCCGATGGTCTACGCCGAGGCCGTGGCGCTGTTCGACGAGCACCACGCGGCCGGGCGCGACGTCGTCATCGTCAGCAGCAGCGGCGAGGAGGTCGTCGGACCGATCGGCGAGATGCTCGGCGTCGACCACGTCGTCGCCACCCGCATGGTCGTTCAGGACGGCCGGTACACCGGTGAGATCGAGTTCTACGCGTACGGCGAGGGCAAGGCCGTCGCGATGCGCGAGCTCGCCGAGGAGCGCGGCTACGACCTTGAGCAGTCGTGGGCGTACAGCGACTCGTTCACCGACCGGCCGATGCTCGACCTGGTCGGCAACCCGGTCGCGGTCAACCCGGACAAGGCCCTGCGGCGTCACGCGGCCGAGCAGGGCTGGCGGCTGCGGGAGTTCCGCCGGCCGGTCCGCATGCGCGACCGGGTGCGTGTGCCGTCGCCGCCCGGACCTCCGGTGGCGTACGCGGGGATGGCGGTCGCGGCCGGCGCCGCGTGTCTGGCCTGGTGGGCCGGACGCCGCCGGACCTGACGTGATCCAGATCACACGAAACCCTTGACCTCGCCGCCGGACAGGCGTATCAATCACGGCACGGACCACCGCCTGCGGGCGGACTCGCTCCCCCCGACGGCGGTCCGTGCGCAAGCGCCAGGAACCCACGTGCGACCAGCCGCGAGAGGCACGTCCCACCGCTCCCACCCCGGGGGCGGGTGACGAGTGGACAGCACGCTCTGATCACCTGACGCTCGTGCATGGCGACGGCGGCCTCCCCAGGGAGGCCGCCGTTCCCGTGCGCCCGGCAGCTCCTAGCCCTGCCCCCGCTTGATCGCCTCGCACACGGCGAGCCCCTCGCGCGCTCCCAGCGCGACCGCCCGCGCGCAGTGGACGACCCAGCTCGCGACGCCCTCGGGGCCGCCCGAGACGTAGGCCCGCAGCGCTTCGGGGTACTCGTGGTGCATCTCGGCGTGGCCGACCTCGGGCGCCGACACGGCCTTGGGGTCCAGGCCGCGGTCGACCAGCACCAGCCGGGCGGCGGCGCGGGCGACCAGGCCGTCCGCCGTGCCGAAGGCCCGCAGCGCCATCAGCTCGCCGTGCACGACCGCGGACACCACGACGGCGGGTGCGCTGGTGCCGGAGACCAGGACGCGGGCCAGCCCGTCGAGGCGCGCGGCGACCTCGAGCGGGTCGGGGGCCGGCCCGAGGTCGAGCGGGTCGTCGTAGGGGGCGCCGACCGGACGGGGGCGGCCGAGCGCGTCGGCGTCCGGCACGACCTCCGAGGCGGCCAGCACGTGCAGCCGGGCGAGCGCCTGCCGGGGCGAGTGCCGCCAGGAGACGAGCACCTGCCCGAGGTCGGCGTGCAGCCGCACGGCGCCCTCGACGAGCCGGGCGCCGCGCTCGTCCTTGGACGGCAGGGTGACGGTGCCGCCGGCCATCAGCTGACCGCGCAGCCGCTCCAGCTCGATGCCGGCGCCCTCGAGCTCGGCCGACGCCCGGGCGCCGCGCAGGGCCGACTCGGCGGTGACCTCGGCGGACCCCCGGCGGAGCACCCGGTGCGACAGCAGCCCGTCGACGGCGGTGCGGGCCTCGGCCACGGCCGCCTCCACACCGGGCAGGGCGAGCAGCGGGGCGAGGACGTCGGTCACCGGCGCCACGCTAGCGGGACCGGACCGGGCGGGCCGGTCGTGCGTACGGATCCCCACACACCGACGCGAAGGACCTCCCGTGACCCGTAGACCACCCGCGCGCCGCTGCTCGGCCTGGCTCCGCTCGTCGTGCTGCTGACGGTCGGCTCAACGGCGAGCTCGAGGTGCGTTGCTACGACATCTCCACCAGTGGCGTGACGCAGCCGTTCCTGAGCCCGGCGCGCACCGCGACCCACCTGCACGAGGGACCGCCCGGGGCGCAGGGCCCCGCACGCCGTCCCGACCGGCGGGATCGCCACCGGCGCCGGCGGCACCGCGCCGCAGGGGCTGTCCGGCACGACGAC
>JAOPVV010000352.1 GCA_025966005.1 Frankiales bacterium | reverse complement strand
CACCGTGTTGCCGGAGAAGTAGCTCTCGAACGGCTGGTCGCGGTAGATGGCGACCTGCTGCAGGGCGCCGCGCTCGAACAGCTCGATGAACGGGTCACCGGCGATCTGCTGGGAGAACCGGGTGCAGCGGGCGCACAGCACGCAGCGCTCGCGGTCGAGCAGCACCTGGCTCGAGATGGCGATCGGCTTGGGGTAGGTGCGCTTGACGTCGTGGAAGCGCGACGCGCCGTTGCCGTTGGTCATCGTCTGGTTCTGCAAGGGGCACTCGCCGCCCTTGTCGCAGACCGGGCAGTCCAGCGGGTGGTTGATGAGCAGCAGCTCGAGCGTGCCCCGCTGCGCCTTGTCGGCGACGGGGGACGTCAGCTGGGTCTTGACGACCATGCCCTCGGTGACGGTCGTGGTGCAGGCGGTCAGCGGCTTGCGCTGGCCCTCCACCTCGACGATGCACTGGCGGCAGGCGCCGACCGGGTCGAGCAGCGGGTGGTCGCAGAACCGCGGGATCTGGATGCCGAGCAGCTCGGCGGCGCGGATGACCAGGGTGCCCTTGGGGACCGCGACCTCGAAGCCGTCGATCGTCAGGGTGACGAGGTCCGTGGGGACCACGTCGGCGGTGCTCGGGGAGGTGATCGTCACGCGAGCGCTCCGGCGAAGACGGTCGAGGCCACCGGGTCGAACGGGCAGCCCTTGCCGGTGATGTGCGCGACGAACTCGTCGCGGAAGTACTGCACGCCCGACACGATCGGGCTGGTCGCGCCGTCGCCCAGGGCGCAGAACGAGCGGCCGAAGATGTTGTCGCAGGTGTCGAGCAGGGTCGCGATGTCCTCCTCGGTGCCGGTGCCGGCCTCGAGGCGCTGCAGGACCTGCACCATCCAGTACGTGCCCTCGCGACACGGCGTGCACTTGCCGCAGGACTCGTGGGCGTAGAACTCGGTCCAGCGCAGGACGGCCCGCACGACGCAGGTCGTCTCGTCGAAGCACTGCAGCGCCTTGGTGCCGAGCATCGAGCCGGCGGCCGCGACGCCCTCGTAGTCGAGCGGGACGTCGAGGTGCTCGGCGGTCAGCAGCGGGGTGGAGGAGCCGCCGGGGGTCCAGAACTTCAGCTCGTGGCCCTCGCGCATGCCGCCCGACAGGTCGAGCAGCTGGCGCAGCGTGATGCCGAGCGGGGCCTCGAACTGGCCGGGGTTGCTCACGTGGCCCGACAGCGAGTAGAGCGTGTAGCCCTTGCTCTTCTCGGTGCCCATGCCCTGGAACCAGGCGGCGCCGCCGAGCACGATCGACGGGACGCTGGCGATCGACTCGA
Organism: Frankiales bacterium; assembly: GCA_025966005.1. Classification (GTDB taxonomy): domain Bacteria; phylum Actinomycetota; class Actinomycetes; order Mycobacteriales; family SCTD01; genus SCTD01. The sequence continues at coordinate 3,330 of JAOPVV010000352.1, read as the reverse complement.
CGTTGTTGACCACGGTCGGGCTGGCGTACAGGCCGTGCGTGGCGGGGAACGGCGGGCGCAGGCGCGGCTGCCCGCGGAAGCCCTCGAGCGAGTCGAGCAGCGCCGTCTCCTCGCCGCAGATGTAGGCGCCGGAGCCGGCGTGGACCACGACGTCGAGGTCGTAGCCGGTGCCGCCGATGTCCTTGCCGAGGTGGCCGGCGGTGTAGGCGTCGGCGACGGCCTGCTGCAGGCGGCGGATGACGTGGACGATCTCGCCGCGCACGTAGATGACGGCGAACGAGGCGCGGATGGCGTACGAGGCGATGGCGACGCCCTCCACCAGCGCGTGCGGGTTCGCCATCATGAACGGCGTGTCCTTGCACGTGCCGGGCTCGGACTCGTCGGCGTTGACGACGAGGTAGTGCGGCTTGGCGCCCTGGCCGTCGGGACCCTGCGGGATGAAGCCCCACTTCATGCCGGTGGGGAAGCCGGCACCGCCGCGGCCGCGCAGGCCGGAGTCCTTGACGAGCTGGATCAGCGCGTCGGGGTCCATGGCGAGCGCCTTGGGCAGCGCGGTGTAGCCGCCGTGCCGGCTGTAGCCGTCGATCGTGAAGGAGTCGGCGTCGTCCCAGTGGCGGGACAGCACAGGAGTCAGCATCAGGCGTCCTGGTTCGTGGGGTACGCGGGCGCGTCGTCGCCGCGCTGCTTGGCGATCTCCAGGCCCAGCAGGGTGGGGGGGCCGGCCTGCAGGCCCTCGTTCGCCCGGCCGTCGTTGAAGCCGGCCAGCACGCGGGAGGCCTGCTTGAAGGTGCACAGCGAGCTCGGGCCGCGGGTGGGCGGCGGTGGGCTGCCGGCGCGGCAGGCGTCGACGAGCTCGCGGGTCGAGGTGGGGGTCTGGTTGTCGTAGAACTCCCAGTTGACCATCACCACGGGCGCGTAGTCGCAGGCCGCGTTGCACTCGACGTGCTCGAGCGAGATCTTGCCGTCCTCGGTCGTCTCGTTGTGGCCGATGCCGAGCTGGTCCTTGACGGTCGCCATGATCGCGTCGCCGCCCAGGACCGCGCACAGCGTGTTGGTGCAGATGCCGACGTGGTACTCGCCGGCGGGACGGCGGCGGTACATCGTGTAGAAGGTCGCGACCGCGCCGACCTCCGCCTTGGTGAGGTTCAGCTCCTCGGCGCACAGCGCGATGCCCTCCGGGCTGACGTAGCCCTCCTCGGACTGCACGAGGTGCAGCATCGGGAGCAGCGCGGAGCGGGGCTGCGGGTAGCGCGCGATGATCTCGCGGGCCTCGAGCCGGGTCTTCTCGGGCAGTGCCACTAGCGGGCTGTCCTCTCCAGGGCGGTGCTCATCGGTCGACGCCACCCATGACGGGGTCGATCGAGGCCACGGCGGCGATCGCGTCCGAGAGCATGGCGCCCTCGCACATTGCCGCGGTGGCCTGCAGGTTCGTGAAGCTCGGGTCGCGCACGTGGACGCGGTAGGGCCGGGTGCCGCCGTCGCTGACGGCGTGGAAGCCGAGCTCGCCGCGGGGCGACTCGACGGCCGTGTAGACCTGGCCGGCCGGGACGCGGAAGCCCTCGGTCACCAGCTTGAAGTGGTGGATGAGCGCCTCCATCGAGGTGCCCATGATCTTCTTGACGTGGTCGAGGGACTGGCCCATGCCGTCCGAGCCGAGCGCGAGCTGCGCCGGCCAGGCGATCTTGGTGTCCTCGACCATGACCGGGCCGGGCTGCAGCTTGTCGAGCGCCTGCTCGATGATCTTCAGCGACTCCCACATCTCCTGCTTGCGGACCAGGAAGCGGCCCCAGCAGTCGGCGTCGGTCGAGGTCGGCACGTCGAAGTCGTAGCCCTCGTAGCCGCAGTACGGCTCGGCCTTGCGCAGGTCCCAGGGCAGGCCGGCGGAGCGCAGGACGGGGCCGGTCACCCCGAGCGCCAAGCAGCCCTGCACGTCGAGGTGGGCGATGCCCTGCGTGCGGGCCTGCCAGATCGGGCTGCCGGTGAGCAGGTCGTCGATGCCCTTGAGACGGCCGGGCAGGACCTCGAGCAGCTCGCGGACCTTCTCGACCGCGCCGGCCGGGAGGTCCTGGGCGACGCCACCGGGGCGGACGAACGCGTGGTTCATGCGCAGGCCGGTGATCATCTCGAGGACGTCGAGGATCATCTCCCGCTCGCGGAAGGCGTTGGTCATGGCCGTCAGCGCACCGAGCTCGAGGCCGCCGGTGGCGAACGCGACGAGGTGGCTCGAGATCCGGTTGAGCTCCATGCAGAGCACCCGGATGACCTGCGCGCGCGGCGGCGCCTCGATGCCCAGCAGCTTCTCGACCGCCAGGCTGTAGCCGGTCTCGTTGAAGATCGGCGACAGGTAGTCCATGCGCGTCACGAAGGTGACGCCCTGGACCCAGTTGCGGTACTCGAGGTTCTTCTCGATGCCGGTGTGCAGGTAGCCGATGACGGTGCGGGCGGTGGTGATGGTCTCGCCCTCGAGCTCCATCACCAGGCGCAGCACGCCGTGCGTCGACGGGTGCTGCGGCCCCATGTTGACGACGATGTGCTCCTCGTCGACGCCCCCGCCCAGGACGGAGTCCCAGTCGCCACCGGTGACCGTGTAGACGGTGCCCTCGGTGGTGTCGCGCGTGCCCGCGGCGTAGGGGTCCGGGATGTCCGTGTCGACGACGCGCGTGCTCGTGGTGTCGGTCATGCGTACGACCTCCGCTCGTCGGGCGGCGGGATCTGCGCGCCCTTGTACTCCACCGGGACGCCGCCGAGCGGGTAGTCCTTGCGCTGCGGGTGGCCGTCCCAGTCGTCGGGCATGAGGATCCGGGTGAGGGCCGGGTGGCCGTCGAACACGACGCCGAACATGTCCCACGTCTCGCGCTCGTGGAAGTCGGCCGTCGGGTAGACGCCGGTGACGCTCTGGACGTGCGGGTCCTCGAGCGAGCAGGTCGTCTCGAGGCGGATCCGGCGCCGGTAGGTCATCGACATCAGGTGGTAGACGACGTGGAACCGGTCCCTCTCCTCGGGGTAGTCGACGCCCGAGACGCCGAGCAGCAGCTCGTAGCGCTGGTCCTCGCAGTCGCGCAGGTGCTGGCACAGCTCGACCAGGCGGAAGCGGTCGACGTGCAGCGTCAGCTCGCCGCGGTCGACGACCACGCGGTCGACGACGGACTCGAGGCCGGCCTCGGCCAGCACGTCGTACGCCTCGTCGAACCAGCCGCCGAACGGGCGGGGGGTGCTGGTGCGGGGGGGCTCCTGGCGGACCATGCCGCCGAACCCGCTGGTGTCGCCGCCGCGGGCCGCGCCGAACATGTCGCCACCGGAGCGCGCCTGCGCCGGGCTCGCGATGGCGCT
>JAOPVV010000349.1 GCA_025966005.1 Frankiales bacterium | reverse complement strand
GGCTGGTCCGCTCGGCGTCGCGGCCGCCCGGCGGCGTGCCCGTCGGGCCGTCCGCGCTCCGGGCGTACGCCGGTCTGCTGGCGCTGACGCTGCTCAACCCGCTCACGGTCGTGCTGCTCACCGCGCTGGTCGTGGGCCGAGGTGCCGGCGGCGACCCGGCCGGCCCGGGCGAGCAGGCGGCCTTCGTGGCCGGCGTCGTGCTGGCGTCGGCCGCCTGGCAGATCCTGCTGGCCGCGGGTGGCGCCGCCCTGGGGCACGCGGTCACCGGTCGGCGCGGACGGGCCCTCACCGGACGGCTGTCGGCGGTGCTGCTCGTCGCGCTGGCGCTGCGGCTGGTCCTGACCGCCTGAGCGGGGGACGATGACCGTGCTGGACGCCGGAAGGAGTGCGGCGTGGACGTCGGGGACGGTCACCGCGCGGTCGCGCGGACGGTGCGGCGTGTCGTTCCCGCTCGAACATCCGTTCGGCCTAGGGTGGCCGTCGTCCGGGTGTCCACAGAGCCGTTCCGTCCCCTGCGAACTGTCGGGGGTCGCTCCTAGCGTCACCGCCGATCGGACCGCAGCACGAGCGTCGAGCTCGTCGACCACTGGAGACACCCCATGGCTGGACCAGACCGCGAGAAGGCCCTCGAGATGGCCCTCGCTCAGATCGACAAGAGCTTCGGCAAGGGCTCGGTCATGCGCCTCGGCGACGAGGTGCGCGTCCCGATCGGGGTCATCCCGACCGGCTCGATCGCGCTCGACGTCGCCCTCGGCATCGGCGGGCTGCCCCGCGGCCGCGTCGTCGAGATCTACGGCCCGGAGTCCTCCGGCAAGACGACGGTCGCGCTGCACGCCGTGGCCAACGCCCAGGCCGCCGGCGGCATCGCCGCCTTCATCGACGCCGAGCACGCGCTCGACCCCGAGTACGCCAAGGCCCTGGGCGTCGACACCGACGCGCTGCTGGTCTCCCAGCCCGACACGGGCGAGCAGGCGCTCGAGATCGCCGACATGCTGGTCCGCTCCGGCGCGCTCGACATCATCGTCATCGACTCCGTGGCGGCGCTGGTGCCCCGCGCCGAGATCGAGGGCGAGATGGGCGACAGCCACGTCGGCCTGCAGGCCCGCCTCATGAGCCAGGCGCTGCGCAAGATGACCGGGGCGCTGTCCAACACCGGCACCACCGCCATCTTCATCAACCAGCTGCGCGAGAAGATCGGCGTCATGTTCGGCTCGCCGGAGACGACGACCGGTGGCAAGGCGCTCAAGTTCTACGCGTCCGTCCGCATCGACGTCCGGCGCATCGAGACGCTCAAGGACGGCACCGACGCGGTCGGCAACCGGACCCGCGCCAAGATCGTCAAGAACAAGTGCGCTCCGCCCTTCAAGATCGCGGAGTTCGACATCATCTACGGCGTCGGCATCAGCCGTGAGGGCTCGCTCATCGACATGGGCGTCGAGCACGGGATCGTGCGCAAGTCCGGTGCTTGGTACACCTACGAGGGCGACCAGCTCGGCCAGGGCAAGGAGAACTCCCGCGCGTTCCTGCGGGACAACCCGCACCTGGCCAACGAGATCGAGGACAAGATCAAGGCCAAGCTCGGCATCGGGGTCCTCCCGGACGGCCTGTCCGACAACGTCGTCGACCTCATCGCGCCCGTCGCGGTCGACGCCTGATGCTGCGCGTCGTCCGCGAGGGCGACGCGCCGGCTGCACCACCTGTGCCGCGCCGCGCAGCCCCGCCCGGGTTGCGCGGCGCGCTGGACGGTGACGAGACCGAGCGCGCCCGCCAGCTCTGCCTCAACGAGCTCGACCGCGCGCCCCGCACGAGGACCGAGCTCGCGGGGCTCCTGCAGCGCAAGGAGATCGCGCCCGACGTCGCCGAGGCCGTGCTGACCCGGTTCGTCGAAGCGGGCCTCATCGACGACGCCGCCCTGGCGGAGTCGTGGGTGGCGACGCGGCACCGGGACAAGGGGCTGTCCCGAGGGACCCTCAGCCAGGAGCTGCGCAGGCGGGGCGTCGAGGAGCACGTGGCCGCGGAGGCCGTGGCCGCCATCGACCCCGACGACGAGCTCGCCGCGGCCCGTCAGCTCATCGAGCGCAAGCGCCGGTCGACGGCCGGCCTCGAGCCGCAGGTGCGCGTGCGGCGGCTCGTCGGGCTGCTGGCCCGCAAGGGCTATCCGGCGGGCGTGGCCTTCCAGGTGGTACGCGACGCCCTCGCGGAGGAGGACGCGGCCTACGACGAGCTGGTCGATCCGGAGGCCTAACGGCGTTGCGGTGCGGGAGACACTCACCGCGTGCTCCTCACCTTGACCACCACGCACCGCCCGGCCACCGACCTGGGCTTCCTGCTGCACAAGAACCCCGACCGGGCGCAGGCGTTCAGCACCAGCCAGGGCACGGCGCACGTGTTCTACCCCGAGGCGAGCGAGGACCGGTGCACGGCGGCGCTGCTGCTCGAGGTCGACCCGGTCGGCCTCGTCCGCGGTGCCGGTGACCGGGGCCAGCTGACGCAGTACGTCAACGACCGCCCGTACGCCGCCTCGTCCCTGCTCGCCGTCGCCCTCGGCCGGGCGTTCGCCGGCGCGCGACGGGGCACCTCCAAGGAGCGTCCTGAGCTGGCGGCGACACCCATCCCGCTCGAGGTGCACGTCCCCGCGCTGGCCCGCGGCGGGGGGAAGCTGGCCGAGCGCTGCTTCGGGCCTCGGCTGTGACGGCCCGTTCGC
>JAOPVV010000341.1 GCA_025966005.1 Frankiales bacterium | reverse complement strand
CGCGGACAGGCACGCGCCGACGGGGTTCGCAGGGCACGCCTGCACGAACCGTGCTGGAATCGGGAGAACAGGACCGGAACGCCCTTCCCCGGGTGCCGCAGGGTCCTCCGAGCACGTGAGGGGTGAGCCGTGGCGCCGCGGTCCACAGCGAGCGCGGCGGTCGAGCTGCGGCTCGCGCCCGACGCCCGGCACATCGGGCAGGCCCGCCGGTTCGCGGTGCGCGCCACAGCCGAGCTCGGCGCTGACGACCACGCGCAGGACGCCGTGCGCAGCCTCGTCTCCGAGCTGGTCACGAACGTGCTGCTGCACGCCGGGAGCGACGCACTGGTGCGGGTCCACGACGACGGCGCCCTGGTGCGCGTCGAGGTCGTCGACGCCAGCCCGGCGGCCCCGCGGCAGCGGCGCGTCGACGGCGGCAGCACGACGGGCCGGGGGCTGCGCCTGCTGCGCGCGCTGAGCTCGGTCAGCGGCGTCGAACCCGACGGCGCGGTCGGTCCCGGCGGCAAGTGCGTCTGGTTCGCCGTCCTCAAGACCAGCACCGACGAGGTGCGCGACGCCGTGTCGTCCGCGGCGGCCCAGCTGTTCGACGGAGAGCTCGAGGGGTCCTGGTGAGCACACCCGCAGACCAGGACCGGCCCGTCGTCCACGTCATCCCCGACCCCGACCAGAACGCCCACGGGATCGCGCTGCGCACGGTGCACGTCCTGCGGGCCCCCGTGCGGGTCTGGGACCGGGCCGGCACCCACACGGCCGAGCTTCTGCGCGAGTTCGCGCTGCTGACGATCGGCTCGCAGGCCGGCACGACGCGTCAGGTGCCCGACGAGCTGCTCGCGCTCGTCGGCGACCTGCGGGCCCGCTACGCCGGCGCCAGCAGCGCGCAGGCCGCCGAGCTCGAGCAGGCGGTCGAGGCCGGCGAGAGCGTCCACGACTTCACCTACGAGGTCCCGGACGGGATCGGCCAGGCCTGCCAGACGCTGCTCGAGCTGCTGGACGCCGCCGACGACTACTGCCGGCAGGGCGACCGGCTGATCACGCTGGTGTCGCCGCCCGACCAGCAGGCCTTCCGCACCTGGTACCTCGGCGAGTTCGTGCGGCAGAGCGCCGGCCTGCCGCCCCGGCCGTGGGACGGCCCCACCGCCTGACCCGCCTCAGCGGACCTGGTTGCGCCCCCGGTGCTTCGCCTCGTACATCAAGGCGTCCGCCAGCCGGTACAGCGCGTCGTCGGTCATGCCGTCCAGCAGCTCGGCGACGCCGGCCGACGCCGTGACGGTCCCGACCCTGCCGATGGGCGTCGCCGAGAGCGCGACCAGCGCCCGCTGAACGACGCGGTGGCCCTGCTCGGCGGTGAGTCCCGGCATGAGCAGGGCGAACTCCTCCCCGCCGACGCGCGCGAGCGTCCCCGCTCCGGACGTGGCCGCGACGAGCCGGGTGACCACGGTGATCAGCACCTCGTCACCCGCCGGGTGGCCGAAGCGGTCGTTGACCGCCTTGAAGTGGTCGACGTCGATCAGCGCCAGGCTCAGCGGCGCCCCGGCGCAGACCAGCACCGCGTCGTGCAGGTCCTGCCGGAAGGTGCGCGAGTTGTGCACACCCGTCAGGGGGTCGGCGGCGGCCTGCTCGGTCAGCGAGCGCTCCCGCTCGCGCTCGGCGGTGACGTCGCGCAGCAGGACGAGCCACAGGGTGGGGCCGGTGGGCGTGGCCAGCACCCTGGCCGTGACCGCGAGCCGCCTCCGGGCACCGTCCTTGCGGACCGCCGTGAACTCCCCCACCCCCTTCCCGGACCGCACCATCGCGTCGCGGGCCGCGCCGAGCCGAGCGGCGTCCTCGGCCGGCCAGTAGGGGTAGGGCGGACCCGACCCGACGAGCTCGGCCTCCGAGAAGCCGGTCATCTCGCACACCGCGGAGTTCGCCTCCACGATCACGCTGTCGCGCATGAGCAGGTAGCCCTCGGTCATGCTCCCGAGCACGCCCCGGCTGCGCTCCTGCTCCAGCTCGAGCGCCCGCGCCGCTGAACGCAGCTCGGTGATGTCGGTGCTGACCCCGTGCACGGCCACGACCCGGCCGTCCTCGTCCTGCTCGGCGCAGCCGACCGCGCGCACGTGGCCCGACGAGCCGTCCGCCCGCACGACGCGGTGCTCGACGTCGAACTCGGTCCCGGTCTCGAGGAGCGCCTGCAGGCAGGCCAGCGCCGCGGGGCGGTCCTCCGGGTGGACGGCCTGCATGAGCTCGTCGTGGCTGGACGTGTCGCGGGCGTCGGACCAGCCGAGCAGGGCGCGCGTGGCGGCGTTGGTGCGCAGCCGGCCGGTGCGCAGGTCCATGCTCCAGACCGCCACGCCGGCCAGCAGGTGCGCCCGCTCCGCGGAGGGATCAGGACGGTCGTCCGGGACCTGTTCCGGCACGTGCGTCCTCCTGTCTGGTCGCTCAGCTGGCCGGCGCCGTTCACTCACGGCGATGATGGCGCAGCACCACCGCTGCGTCACGGGACCGGGGCCGGCCCCGACCGCGTTCTGGCCCTGCGTCGTCGGGCGTCTCGCGCACGAGTGGCGCAGCGCGCTGCTTTGGTGGCTGCCGCTGCTGCCGGCCGCCCTGGCGGTGGCGAGGACGTCGTCATCGCGAGGTGAGGAGACGTGGGCCGTTCGGCAGGAGGCGCTGCTCCGTCTGGAGCCCCCGCCGACCGCGCGAGGAGGACGAGCGGCGGTCGGGGGCGGTCAGGTGGAAGACGGACGCCGGGGAAGGAAGCACGCAGGAGGGTCGTTGGACCTGGGGCCCTTCCACCGCCGGACCACCCTG
>JAOPVV010000333.1 GCA_025966005.1 Frankiales bacterium | reverse complement strand
AGCCGAGCGCCGCGGTGCCGGCGGTCGACGTCGCGTCCCGGACGGCAGCGGTCGAGCAGCTGCTGGCCGCCCGCAGCCGGGCGGTGCTGGGGCGCGACCAGGTCGCGTTCCTCGCGACCGTCGACCCGGCGGCCACCGCACTGCGCGCCAGGCAGGCCGCCGTCTTCGACGCGCTGGGGCAGGTGCCGCTCGGCACGTTCGACTACGACCTCGAGCCGCTGCGGGAGCGTCCCGCGGACGCCGCCCTCGACGGCCGGTACGGCCGCGAGCAGTGGTGGGCGCCCGACGTGTTCCTGCGCTACGGCCTCGAGGGCTTCGACGAGCGCCCGACCGTGGTCGAGCACCACCTCACGTTCGTGCGCCGCGGTGGGCGCTGGCTGCTCGCCGCCGACGACGACTTCGCGGCCGTCGGCCTGGAGACCCCGCGTGCGCTGTGGGACAACGGGCCGGTCGTCGCGGTCCGCGCCCCGGGCGTCCTCGTCCTCGGCCATCCTGGCTCGAAGGGCCTGCTGGGCAACGTCGCCGAGCTGACGTCGACGGCCGTCTCGAAGGTCTCGTCGGTCTGGGGCCAGGGCTGGCAGCGACGCGTCGTGGTCATCGTCCCGTCCGACGCGAAGGAGATGGCCGGGCTGCTCGGCAGCGACGGCGACCTGTCGCGCATCGCCGCCGTGGCCACCGCCGAGCTGACCGGCGGCGGGGAGTACGACCCGGCCGGTGACCGGGTCGTGGTCAACCCGACGACCTTCAGCACGCTGAGCCAGCTCGGGCGCCAGGTGGTGCTCACGCACGAGGTCACCCACGTGGCGACCCGGCAGGCCACCGGGCCGGCCGTGCCGTCCTGGCTCGCGGAGGGCTTCGCCGACCACGTCGCCTACCGCGAGGTCGAGCTCCCGCTGTCGGTGTCGGCCCGTGAGCTGCGGCAGGACGTGCGGGCCGGACGGCTGCCCGAGCGGCTGCCGGTCGACGCCGACTTCCAGGGGTCGAACCCGGCGCTGGCGCAGGCCTACGAGCAGGCCTGGCTGGCCGTCCGGCTGATCGCCGAGCGCGACGGAGCCGAACGGCTGCTCCGCTTCTACCGGGCGGTCGGCGCCGGGCGCGACGTGGAGCCCGAGGACGCCGTCGCCACCGCCCTGCGGGCCCAGCTCGGCACCACCCTCGACGAGCTCACCGCCGACTGGCGCGCCGCACTGCGGCGCCAGCTCGCGTGAACCGCCGCGCCGCTGCCTGCGCCACCGCCGTCCTCGCCCTCGCCCTCGCGGTCGGCGTCGTCCTGCTCGTCCCCTGGACGTCGCTGCCGGACATCGCGCCCGGCGCGGACTTCACCGCCGCCGAGGTCGCCCGGGAGGTCGCGTTCCACGACGCCGTCCGCCCCTCGTCCTACGCGTCGCTGCTGCTCGGGCTGCTGGTCGCCGCCGTGCTCGGCCTGACACCGCTCGGCGCCCGGCTGGTCGGCCGGCTGTCGCGCCGCTGGTGGCTCCAGGTCGTGCTCGGCACGCTGGTGCTCACCGCGGTCGGCCGGCTCGTCGTGCTGCCGCTGTCGGTCCGCAGCGAGTCGGTGCTGCGCGAGTACGGCCTGTCGAGCCAGACGTGGGGCACCTGGAGCGTCGACGTCCTGAAGGGCATCGGCGTCGACAGCGCCCTGACCGCGCTGGCGCTGCTCGCCGTCGTCGGGCTCGCGCGGGTCGCCACCCGGACCTGGTGGGCGTGGGCGGCCGCGGCGACCGCCGGGCTGGTCGTCGCCGGCTCGTTCGCCTACCCGCTGGTCGTCGAGCCGGTCTTCAACGACTTCCGTCCGCTCGCGCAGGGACAGCTGCGCGACGACCTGCTGGCGCTGGCCGAGCGCGACGGCGTCCCGGTCGACGACGTCCTGGTCGCCGACGCGTCCCGCCGCACCACCAGCCTGAACGCCTACGTCAGCGGGTTCGGCAGCAGCCGGCGCATCGTCGTCTACGACACCCTGCTGCGCACCGCCCCGGCCGCGGAGGTCGAGCTCGTCGTCGCCCACGAGCTCGGCCACGCCGCCGACCACGACGTCCGCGACGGCACGCTGCTCGGCGCGCTCGGCACCGCGACGGCCGTCTGCGCGCTGGCCCTGCTGCTGAGCTGGTCACCGCTGCTTCGCCGCGCAGGGGCGCCGGCAGTGGGCGACGGGCGCGTCGTGCCGCTGCTGCTGCTGCTCGTCGCCGTCGGCACCCAGCTGGTCGGCCCGGCGGCGAACCTGGTGTCGCGGCAGGTCGAGGCGCGCGCCGACCTGCACGCCCTCGAGCTCACCCGCGACCCGGAGACGTTCATCGCCGTGCAGCGCCGGCTGGCCGTCACGAACCTGTCCGACCTCGACCCGAACCCGGTGGCGTACGCGCTGTTCGCGTCGCACCCGTCGACGACGCAGCGGATCGCGCTGGCCCGCAGGTGGGAGCGGTGAGGACGCTCGTCGTCACCAACGACTTCCCGCCGCGGCCCGGCGGCATCCAGGCGTTCGTCCACTGCCTGGCGTCCCGGCAGCCCGACGGCGAGGTCGTCGTCTACGCGCCGGCGTGGAGGGGCGCTGCGGCCTTCGACGCCGAGCAGCGCTTCCCGGTCGTGCGCCACCCGACCTCGCTCATGCTCCCCGTCCCGGACGTCCTGCGGCGCGCCCGCGCGATCGCCGCCGCCGAGGGCTGCGACCGGGTCTGGTTCGGCGCGGCCGCACCGCTCGGCCTGCTCGCAGGACCGCTCGGTCTCGAGCGGGCGGTGGCGTCGACGCACGGACACGAGGTCGGCTGGGCGCTGCTGCCCGGGGCGCGCCAGGTGCTGCGCCGCATCGGACGGCAGACCGACGTGGTCACCTACCTCGGGGCCTACACGCGCTCCCGGCTCGCACCGGCGCTCGGCCCCGCCGCCCGGCTCGAGCGGCTGCCGAGCGGCGTCGACACCGGCGTCTTCCGGCCCGGCGCCGGGGGAGCGGACGTCCGCGCCCGGCACGGGCTGACCGGTCGGCCGGTGGTGGTCTGCGTCAGCCGGCTGGTGGAGCGCAAGGGCCAGGACGTCCTCGTCCGGGCGCTTCCGGGGATCCGCCGTCGGGTGCCCGGCGCCGCGCTGCTCGTCGTCGGCGGCGGCCCGGACGCGCCGCGGCTGCAGCGGCTGGCCGCCGAGCACGGCGTCGCGTCCGACGTCGTGCTGACCGGCTCGGTGCCGTGGGAGGAGCTCCCCGCGCACTACGACGCCGGGGACGTGTTCGCCATGCCGTGCCGGACCCGCCGCGGCGGGCTCGAGGTCGAGGGGCTCGGGATCGTGTTCCTCGAGGCCTCCGCCACCGGCCTGCCGGTCGTCGCGGGCGACTCCGGTGGCTCACCGGACGCCGTCCTGGACGGCGAGACCGGGCACGTCGTGGACGGCCGCTCGGTGGCGCAGGTCGCGGACGTCGTGGCCGGGCTGCTGGAGGACCCCGCGCGCGCCGGGGCGATGGGCCGCGCCGGCCGGGAGTGGGTCGAGCGGGAGTGGCGCTGGGACGTGCTGGCCGCCCGGCTGCGCGAGCTGCTGGCCGGGCCGTGACCGAAGCCGCGTCCTAGCCGGCGAACTCCCAGTGCCAGGCTTCGGGCTTGGAGCCGCCGGCCTGCGCCCAGGCCGGGTGGAACCAGCCGTAGGCCATCGAGTTGGCCTGCATCCACTGGTGCTGGGCCGAGCTGAACGACTGGATGCCGTCGCACAGGTCGACCGCGACGCCCCAGCCGTGGTTGCTCGTGCCGGGGACGGCCGCCAGCGTCGGCTTGGCCGCGGCGACCGCGACCTGCGACGGGTAGTCGCGGTAGGAGTCGGTGACGCAGATCGGGGCGCTGAAGACCTCGGCGTAGGCGTGGCTCATCGCGTCGAACGCGGCCGCCGCGTCGGCGCGCAGCATCTGGCCGCTGGTGCCCCAGAGCGGGCACAGGGCCGCCGTCGGGATCTGCCCGTTCGGGTAGCCGCTGGTGGTCCCGCCCTTGCACTCGGCGAGCGGACGGGCGGTGAACGCGCCGTCGATCGCGGCGGCCGGGATGCCGGCGCGGGTGCGGGCGATCGACTCCGCCACGGCGATCCTGGCCTCGCGGGCCCGGGCCACGGCGAGCGACTCCTGGGTCGAGGCCAGGGCTGC
>JAOPVV010000331.1 GCA_025966005.1 Frankiales bacterium | reverse complement strand
CACCGTTGCGCACCACAACACCGGCGACAGGCGTGAACGTGTCCCCGCCCGTCGTGAGGGGCAGCGTGCAGAAGCTGGCGTTGAAGGTTGCGGAGTTGCCCGTCGACGTCAGGACGACGTTCACGTCCTCACCGACAGTCGTCTGGGTACCGGTCGGGGGAAGCGAGACCAGGAACGGCTCGCAGGCGCCGGCAGCGACGGAGCTGTTGTCCAGCTCCGAGGTCAGCGGTGCAGCAACGTGCGCGGCCTGTGCCGTACCCATGAACAGCGGAAGCCCGCCGACGAGGGTGATGGCAGCCAGGCTCGGCACGCCGAGGCGCTTGAGCGCCTGGGTGTTACGAGACATGCACTGTCCTTTCATGACAGTCACCGTCCGCATCTCTGGGGACGGTTCGGGAGCCGGGGCCGTTGGCCCTGGTCTCCCACTTCGAGCTCGCCCTGCTGAGGGCACCTGATCAGCGTGTCCTCGACGTGGAAGCGTCGAAGTCGTGCCGAACTGGTGATGACCGGGGTCACCACCACCCCACAAGACGACGCTGAAACCCGTCGGTCGTCCGCTGCGTAGATACTTCTCCACGCAACCGACGTATCAGCGGACACAGCAGCCCCTCAGGTGGCTCGCGAAACGTAGTGCACCGGTTGTGTCGGCGGTCACGCGACGGGCCTGAGGGTGGTACGAGGTTGCGCCATCTGGCCGTCCCCCTTGCGCGCCCCGGGTCGCGGCCGGGTCCGTAGCCTGTCCGCGTGTCCTCCCGCGCCCTCGACGTCGACCGCTACCTCGTGGCCGCGGCCGTCGTCCTCACCTGCGTCCTGTTCACGCCCAGCACGTTCGACCCGGTGAACGTCGTCAAGCTCACGGCGCTGCTCCTGGTGACGGTGGCGCTTCTGGTCACGACGACCGTCCGGGTGCTCCGCGACCGGGTACTGAGCCTGCCGGTGTCGGCCGGCGGCGTCGTCGCCCTGGCACTGGCTGTCGCTCTCGTGGTGGCGACGCTCACGGCCCCGGTGACGAACACCGCGGTACTGGGCGCGTACGGCCGCAACTCCGGACTGCTGGCCTACCTCGGGGCGATCGTCCTGTTCGTGGTCGGTCTACGGGTCTTCGACCGGCCGGGGGCGCGGGTGCTGGTGGGCGGCGTGGTCGCCGCGGGGCTGTTCACCGCCACCTACGGCCTGCTGCAGAAGGCGGGCTACGACTCCATCCCGTGGAACAACCCGTTCAACCCGGTCATCGCGGCGCTCGGGAACCCGAACTTCGCGTCCGGCTACCTCGGCATCGCCGCCTCCGTCGGGGCCGGCGGCGCGCTCTGGCGCGGCTGGGCCGCCGGGTGGCGAGCGGCGTGCGGTCTGACCGCGCTGCTGTGCCTCATCACGGCCGCGCTCTCCAGCTCCGTCCAGGGCCCCATCGCCGCTGCCGGCGGCCTCTCCGTGGTCGGGCTGGCCTGGATGCTCAACCAGTCGGGCACCCGCCTCAAGGTGGGGTTGACGGTTGTCTCTACCGGCATCGTCCTGGCAGTCGCCGGGCTGCTTGCCGGCGCGATCGCCAAGGTGGGCCCGGCCGCGGGCATCTTCAGCGACAACGGCTCCAAGGCGCGGGTCTACTACTGGGACGCCGCGCTGGCGATGTTCTCGGACAAGCCGCTGCTCGGCGTCGGGCTGGACCAGTACGGCAACTTCTGGCGCTCCGAGCGGTCGACCGCGTCGGTGGACTTCCTCGGCGGCCCCAGCTACTCGGACGCAGCCCACAGCGTGCCGCTGCAGATGCTCGCCCAGGGCGGGTCGGTGTTGGGCCTGGCCTACGCAGCCTTCCTCGTCGTCACGGGCGTCGCGCTCATCCGCGGTCTGGTCCGGCTGCGCGGCGACGACCGGATGCTCCTGGCTGCGGTCGGCGGCGGCTGGCTCGCCTACCAGGTGCAGTCCTTCGTCTCCATCGACCAGGTGCCGCTGATCGTCCTGCACTTCGCCCTTGCCGGCGGCGTCATCGCTGCCTCCGGGTCGTCGGGCCTGCGCAAGTTCCGCCTCCCCGGGGCGCTCGTCCCGGTCCCCGTCCACCCGAACGACGCGCGCGCCAAGCGGCGGGCTGCGGTAGCAGCACCCCGCCGGCGGTCCCTGTCGGGCGCCGATGCCGTGGTGCTCTCGGTCGTGGGCGTCGTCGCCTTGTTCGCCGCCTACCAGTCCTTCGACCCGCTGCGGGCCAACCGGGCGGTCAAGGCGGCCGCCGACGCGCTCGGCACCGGTGACGGCACGACCGCGCTTGCGCAGTACGAGAAGGCCCGCGACCTCGTCCCGGGCCAGGCGTACTACGCGATCCTGGAAGGCAACCTGTTCCAGACGGTGGAGCCCCGGCGGCCCGCGCTGGCGGCAGCGTCCTACGAGCGTGCCGTCGAGGTCGACCCGTACGAGGTCAACGCGATCAAGGCGGCGGCTGCGCTCGCGGAGGAGCGCGGCGACCTCGAGCAGGCCCGGAACTTCTACCGCCGAGCTGCCGAGCTCGACCCGTACAACGACGAGACGCTGGAGCCCGTCGCGCAGTTCGAGCTGCGGCACGGCGGCGCCGACGACGCGCTGCGCCTGCTCGAGTCGGCCCGCGAGCGCCTGCCCCGGTCGGCCCGGGTGCTGGCCTCCCTGGGTGACGCCCGGGCCGTCCTCGGGGACGACTCCGGAGCCCGCGAGGCGTACGACGCCGCGCTCGCGCTCGACCCGGCCCAACCCATCGCGACGGCCGGCATCGCCAAGCTGGCTGCCGCCGGCGCCTAGCCTCCTGACCACCACCGGACGAAGGACGAGGCACGCGTGACGAAGAGGGCCCTGATCACGGGCGTGACCGGGCAGGACGGGCTCTACCTGTCGGAGTTGCTGCTGGAGAAGGGCTACGACGTCTACGGCCTGGTCCGCGGCCAGAACAACCCGAAGCTGCCGCTGCTGCAGGAGACGCTGCCCGACGTCAAGATCCTCACCGGCGACCTGCTCGACCTGTCGAGCCTGATGCGCGCGTTCGCCAGCGCCCAGCCGGACGAGGTCTACAACCTCGGCGCGATCTCGTTCGTCGCCTACTCCTGGGAGAACGCCCACCTGACGAGCGACGTCACCGGCAAGGGCGTGCTCAACATGCTCGAGGCGCTGCGCCTGCACGCCGCCGACGACCTGAGCCGGGTCCGCTTCTACCAGGCGAGCAGCAGCGAGATGTTCGGCAAGGTGCAGCAGGTCCCGCAGCGGGAGGACACCCTGCTCTGGCCCCGCTCGCCGTACGGCGTGGCCAAGGTCTTCGGCCACTACATGACGATCAACTACCGCGAGTCCTACGGCATGCACGCCTCGAGCGGCATCCTGTTCAACCACGAGTCGCCCCGGCGCGGGCCGGAGTTCGTCACCCGCAAGGTCACGCAGGCCGTCGCCCGCATCTCGCTGGGCCTGCAGGAGTCGGTGTCGCTGGGCAATCTCGAGGCCAAGCGCGACTGGGGCTTCGCCGGCGACTACGTCAAGGCGATGTGGCTCATGCTCCAGCAGGACGAGGCCGACGACTACGTCGTGGCCACCGGTGAGACGCACTCGATCCGCGAGCTGCTCGACGTCGCGTTCCGGCACGTCGGCATCGCGGACTGGGACCGGTACGTCTTCCAGGACCCGCGCTTCTTCCGTCCGGCCGAGGTCGACCTGCTCGTCGGCGACCCGACCAAGGCCCGCGAGCAGCTCGGCTGGGCGCCGGAGGTCGGCTTCGAGGCGCTCGTCACGATGATGGTCGAGAGCGACCTGCAGGAGCAGAAGCTGCTCCTCGGGTCCTGACCGTGCGCTCCGCGCTCGTCACCGGCATCACCGGTCAGGACGGGGGCTACCTCACCGAACAGCTCGTGGCCGAGGGCCTGCAGGTGCACGGCCTGGTCCGTCCCGGCGAGCCGCTGCCGGACCACCTGCTCGCCCTGGGCGACGCCGTCGTGCCGCACGAGGCCGAGCTGACCGACGACGACCAGCTGCGCGCCGTCCTGCGTGCCAGCGCGCCGTCCGAGGTCTACAACCTCGCCGGGGTGTCCTCGGTAGCGCTGTCCTGGGACCAGCCGGCCCTGACGGCCGAGGTCAACGGCACCTTCGTGGCCCGCCTGCTCCAGCTGGTCTGGCAGGAGCAGGAGCGCCGCGGCGAGCAGATCGCGCTGGTCCAGGCCTCCAGCGCCGAGATCTTCGCCGGGGCGACGTCGGCGCCCCAGGACGAGTCGACGCCGCTGACCCCCCGATCCCCCTACGGCGCCAGCAAGGCCTTCGCTCACCACCTGGTGCAGGTGTTCCGCGCCCGTGGGCTGCACGCGTCGAACGCGGTCCTCTACAACCACGAGTCGCCCCGCCGGCCGCCGACGTTCGTCACACGCAAGATCACATCGACCGCGGCGGCCATCGCGGAGGGTCGGGCCAGCGAGCTGGTCCTGGGCAACCTCGACGCACGCCGCGACTGGGGCTACGCGCCCGAGTACGCCGACGCCCTCGTGCGCGCCGCCCGGCACCGCCGCTCGGACGACTACGTGATCGGGACGGGCGAGTCGCACACCGTCCGCGACTTCGTGGCGGCCGCCTTTGCCCGCGCGGGCATCGCCGACTGGGAGCCGCTGGTGCGGACCGACCCGGCGTTCCTGCGGCCGGTCGACGCCGTCGAGCTGGTCGCCTGCGGCTCGCGCGCCCGCAGCCAGCTGGGATGGGTGCCGACCGTCGGCTTCGAGGAGCTCGTGGGCCGCATGGTCGACGCCGACCTGACGGCCAGTCGGTGAGCGCGGGCGCTCGTACGATGAGGCGTGCTCACCGTGCAGGCTGAGAGCGTGACGGCCGAGGGCGACGCCGGTCTGCGGCTGGTCAACGCCCCGGCGACGTTCTGGCGCGGGACCGCGTCCGACCTGCGCGATGTCTGGGCCTCCCGCGAGCTGCTGCGGGCCTTCACCGCCCGCGAGCTGCGGTCGCGCTACAAGGGCTCGAACCTGGGCTGGGCGTGGGCGCTGGTCCGCCCGCTGGTCATGCTGCTCATCTACGGTCTGGCCGTCGGCGTCTTCCTCGGCGCCGGCCGGGCCACCCCGCAGTTCATGATCTTCATCTACTGCGGCCTGCTGGCGTGGGGGCTGTTCTCCACGATCGTCATGGGTGCGATCAACTCGGTCGTCGCCAACGGGGCGCTGTTGTCGCGGGCGAGCTTCCCCCGGCTGCTGCTGCCGCTGTCCGTGCTGGCATCGGCCCTGGTCGACTTCGCGCTGCAGGCCTCGGTGCTCGCCGTCGCCTACGCGATCTTCCAGGACGTCCCGAGCGCCTCTTCGCTGCTGTGGCTGCCGCCGGCACTGCTGCTGCTGGTGCTGTTCGCGCTCGCCGTCGGTCTGTTCTTCGCCGCGGTCAACGTCTACGTGCGCGACGTCGGGTTCCTGGTCGACATCGGCCTGCAGGTCGGCTTCTGGCTCACCCCGATCCTGTACTCCTATGGCCAGGTCGTGCGCGGGGCCCAGGAGTTCGGCGTCGCCGGCGAGCTCGCCACCCGGGTCTACATGCTCAACCCCATGGCCAACGTGGTCTTCGGCTTCCACGAGGCGCTCTGGCCGGCGGTCGACACAGAGGCCGCCGAGGCGTTCGCGTTCCCCGGCCAGCTCGACCTGCGCCTGGCGGTGTTCACTGTCCTCGCCGGCGGTCTGCTGTGGCTGGGCATGCGGGTCTTCGTGCGGCTGTCCGGCAACTTCGGGCAGGAGCTGTAGTGGCCGTCGCCGTCCGGTTCGAGCACGTCAGCAAGAGCTTCCGCATCTCGCAGACCAAGAGCCTCAAGGACCGCCTGCTCGGCGTCGCCGGGCACCGCAGCCCTGTGGTCGTGCTCGACGCCGTGCGCGACCTGACGCTCGACATCGCCGTCGGCGAGTCCGTCGCGCTGCTCGGCCACAACGGCTCGGGCAAGTCGACGACGCTGAAGATGCTCGCCGGGACGATCGCCCCGTCGTTCGGCCGGGTCTTCGCCCGCGGCCGGATCGCGCCGCTGCTCGAGCTCGGCGCCGGCTTCCACCCCGACCTCACCGGCCGCGAGAACGTCTTCATGAACGGCGCGATCCTCGGCATCAAGCGCGACGAGGTCACCCGCCGGCTCGAACGGATCGTCGAGTTCGCCGAGGTCGCCGACTTCCTCGACACCCCCGTGAAGTTCTACTCCTCCGGGATGTCGGTCCGGCTCGGCTTCGCCATCGCCGTCAACGTCGAACCGGAGATCCTGCTCGTCGACGAGGTGCTGGCGGTCGGCGACGAGAGCTTCCAGGCCAAGTGTCTCGAGCGGATGCGGCTGCTGCAGGACGAGGGCCGCACGATCGTGCTGGTCACGCACGCGCTGGCGCAGGCGGAGAGCTTCTGCACGCGGGCCCTGGTGCTCGACCACGGCGCCCCGGTCTACGACGGGCCGATCGACGGCGCCGCCGCGGCCTACCACGCCTCCGCCCGCGTCCACGCCCCCGGAGCCTCGGCATGACGATGCCGCCGCGCCGGGTCTCGTACGCGCAGAACGGCGAGGACGTGCGCGCCTGGCGGGCGCTGCGCGGGGTGGACGAGCCGTTCTACGTGGAGGTCGGGGCCTCGGACCCGCTCGACGACTCCCTGACCGCCGCTCTCAGCGCCGAAGGGTGGCACGGGCTGCTGCTCGAACCGGAGCCGGAGGCCGCCGAGCGGCTGCGTCAGGCCCGGCCGCGTGACGTCGTCATCGCTGCCGCGGCGCACTCGAGTCCGGGCGTACTGACATGGAACGACGTGGGCACGCGGGGCCGCGGCTCCGTCGAGGAGTCCGAGGGCGTCGAGCGGACGATCTCCGTACCGGCCGTTCGACTCACCGACGTGCTCGACGACCTCGACCCGCCCGCGGTGCACTTCCTCAGCGTCGACGTCGAGGGCCACGAGGAGCAGGCGCTGCGCGGTCTCGACCTCACCCGGTGGAAGCCGTGGCTGGTCTGCGTCGAAGCCACCCTGCCCGGCTCGCGCACGACGTCGTACGACGGCTGGGAGCCGCTGCTGCTCGACGCCGGGTACGGCTTCGTGACCTTCGACGGACTGAACCGCTGGTACGTGTCCCCGGAGCACCTCGACCTCGCCGCCGCGGTCGCCGAGCCGTTCGGGGTCCTGGACGTGATGCTCGACGGCTGGCAGCGGCGCGACGTCGTCGACGCGGGTCGGCACGCTCGGGTCCTGGAGGAGCGCTTGGCAGCAGCACAGGCCCAGGCCGAGGAGCTGACCGCAGTCCGACGCGAGGCAGAGGTGCTGCGTCGCGATGTCGAGACCGCCAACCGAGCAGTGCAGGCACTGGGCCGTGAGGTCGAGGCGCTGGAGCGCCAGGTCGAGCTCGTCAAGTCTCAGCGGGACGCGGCCGTCGCACGCGAGCGGGTGATGCTCGAGAGCAAGTCCTGGCGCCTCACCAAGCCCCTGCGCCGAGCGCGGAGCACGGCCGACACCGCACTCGCCCGACGCGCGCTGAACCAGCCGAGCCCTCCGCCGCCCCCCCCGGCGCACGTCGACACCCCGGCGGACCTGCGGCGGCGACGGGCCCTGCAGGCCAAGCTCGCTGCTGCGGTGGAGCGTCGCCGATGAGGCTGCTGGTCGACCTCCAGGTACTGCAGGGACCCTCGGCCGAGCGCGGGATCGGCTACTACGCCCGGTCGCTGGTGCGCGCCCTGGCCGACAGCCGCCGCGACCACGAGCTGCTCGTCCTGCTCGACGGCGCCCGATCTGCGGAGGGCGTGCTGGAGATCCGGCACGCGCTGGCGGGCACCCTCGGTCGTAACGACGTCGTGCTCTTCGAGGCCCCCGCTGTCGACCGGCGGCGCGCGGGTCGACCGGACGCCGAGCTCGTCCGGGAGGCCGCGGTCGCCGCGCTGGCGCCGGACGTGGTGCTGCTGTCCAGCGTGTTCGAGCTGCCGGCTCTCGCCCCTGTGACGGTCAACGAGCACTGCTCCGACGTGCCCACCGCGGCCGTGCTCTACGACCTGATCCCGCTCGGCGACCTCGACCGGCACAAGGCCGACCCGCTGTCCCGACAGGAGTACCTGCGAGCGCTCGAGCAGCTGGCCCGGACCGACCTGCTGCTGTCCATCAGCGACCACTCCGCAGCCGAGGCCCGCCGCCTGGTGGAGCGCTGCCCACCCGTCACGACGATCCACGGAGCAGCGCCCCCGCCGCAACCGGTGAGCCGCCCCTCCTGGGCGCCCGCCGGCGGCTTCGCGCTGGCCGTCGGGCGCGACGAGCCCCGCAAGGACGTCGCCACGGCCGTCCTGGCCTGGGCCGGCCTGTCCCCCCAAGTCCGGCAGGGACGGCCGTTCGTCATCGTCGGCGAGTGGCCCCACGAGAACAAGCTGCGACTGCTGGAACGGGCACAGGCTGCGGGCCTGCCCGCCGAGGACGTCGTGTTCGCCGGGCAGGCGGGGGACCGCGAGGTCGCCTGGGCCTACGAGCGCGCCGACGTCCTGCTGTTCCCGTCGCTCGAGGAGGGTCTCGGCCTGCCTCCGCTCGAGGCGATGCAGGTCGGCACCCCGGTGCTGATGGCCGCGGCCACCAGCCTGGTCGAGCTGCTCGACGACCCGCGGGCCTACGCGCCACCCGCCGACGTCCCGGCGCTGACCGACTGCCTCACGCAGCTGCTCACCGACGACGCCGTCCGGGCAGAGCTCGTCGCGGCCGGGCACCGCGCGGCGCGGCGCTTCACCTGGGAGCGGACGGCCGCTCTCACCTGGTCAGCGCTCGAGGGCTTGGTGAAGCCGACCGTGCACGCCCCGGTCGGCGTCCGGGTCGCGCGGGTGGGCGGCGCCGTCGCCCTGCCGGAGTCGTACGTCGTCACCGATGTCGAGCCCGGCCACTGGGACGAGCCGTGGTCGCGCTTCGACCGCGTACTCCACGTCCTTCCGGCCGGCGACTCGCACACCGATGCCGACGAGCTGGCCGACCGGCCGGGCGTCGTCGTCGTCAGGGCGGCACCCCCGATCTCGTGCGACGTCGGCACGCTGCTCGCGCCCGCGGTCGGGGTGCTCGTCCCGGATGCCGACACCTGCACAGCCCTGCTCCGCAGAGGCGTGAGCAGCGTGCCCGTGCACGTCGTCGACCTCGAGGACGCCGCAGCGGTCGCCGAGGCCGTCGAGCTGGCCTACGCGAGCGACGTCGGACGGCACTGGGCCGCCGGCGCTGCCGGGCTGAGTTCGACCGTCGACGGCGCCCCCGTGGAGCAGCGACCGCGTTGGGCTGCGCGCGGTCTTCGCGGCCCGCTGCTGGCCAGCGACGTCACCGTCTACCGCACGACCCCCTTCCTGTCCGGCATCCAGCGCACCGCCGCCCGGCTCCACCACGCTCTCACCGATCTCCTGCGTGAGGACGGCGGGGCGGTCGTGCCCTTCTCCCTCGGCACGACCACGGAGGGGACGGCCCACCCCGACATCCGGGCGGACGAGGTCCTCGCTGCCGCCGAGGTGCGCACGACCGACCCGGACTGGCTGTTGTGCATCGACCTCAACTCCCAGCTGGCGACCGGCGGCGAGCAGCTCCGGGCCGCCCGCGCCCGCGGCGTCGGCCTCGCAGTCAACGTCTTCGACCTCATCCCCTACACGAACCCGGAGTGGTTCCCTCCCGGGGCGGCCGCCTCCTCGTTCACCCCCTGGCTGCAGCAGGCCATCACGCACGCCGACGTGCTCCTGGTCAACAGCCGCGCGACGGCGCAGGCCCTAGCGACCTACGTACGGGCCGCGCCGCCGGGGCGCCCCGACGCTTTCGCGGTGTCGTGGCTCCCGCTGGGGTGCGACTTCGACCAGGCCGCGGATGTCGTCGTCGGCGACCGCGAGCCCGCCCACTTCCTCATGGTCGGCACGGTGGAGCCGCGCAAGGGCCACCGCGCCGTCCTCGACGCCTTCGACCGACTTTGGGCAGCCGGCGTCCCGGTACAGCTGACGGTCCTCGGCCGCAGCGGCTGGATGGTCGAATCCATCGTCCGCCGGATGGAGGCGTGCGAGGCGACGCAGCCCCGCTTCACCTGGCTGCAGAACGCCTCCGACGCCGAGCTCGACCGGCTGTACCGCACGTGCACCGCGGCGATCGTGGCCTCGGAGGGCGAGGGCTTCGGTCTGCCCGTGGTGGAGGCAGCGCTGCGCGGCTGTCCTGTCCTGGTGCACGACATCCCGGTCCTGCGCGAGGTAGCGGGCGACGACGCCACCTTCTTCTCCGCTGCGGACCCGCTCGCGGACGTGCTGCAGCGGGTCCTGACCGGTGCCCCGGTGGCGCAGGCCTCGCGCGACGGGCTGCGCACCTGGCGCGACGTGGGCGCGCGGCTGATGCGCATCCTCGGCGACGAGGAGGAGCCCCTGGCCCAGTGGACGCCAGAGGACGGCTGGTCGTGGCAGTGAGCGGTCGCGCGAAGACCGCCCTGTGGCGGGTGGCCTCCCGGTTCGAGCAGGAGATCCGCGCCTACCCGCGCGTGTACCGCGCGTTCTACCAGGCGCTGAACGCCAGTCCAGCGGTGCGGCGCGCCGTCGGCATCGTGAAGTCGGGGGTCCGTGAGGATGGCAGCGCCGCGGCCCTCGACACCGAGCTCGACCCTCCTCGCACTCGGCAGCAGGAGCGACGGCTGGCTGCGGTCGCGACCCGGCTCGGCCTGCCGAACGGGCCCGCGTGAAGCTCCTGCTCGACCTGCAGTGCGTGCAGTCGTCCAGCTCGCGCCGTGGCATCGGGCGGTACGTGCTGTGCCTGTCCCGGGCGCTGGCGCAGACGGCCGGTGACCACCAGCTGGCCGTCCTGCTCAACGCCGGGGACGACCCGGACCGTCTGCTGCGGGCCAGGACGGCCCTGGAGGGGTTCCTGCCCGCGCGCGACATCCACGTCTTCGAGGCCGCCTGGCCCTTCGGACCGAGCCGCACTCCGGAGCGCCGCGAGGCGGCGCAGTCGGCCCGCACCGCCGCGATCCGCTCCCTGCGCCCGGACGCCGTCCTCGTCGGGTCGGTCTTCGAGGGCGACGTCGAGAACGTGAGCTCGGTCGACGGCAACCCGGCCGGTCCCCCCACCGCCGCGCTGCTGTTCGACCTGATCCCGGCCGCCGACCCCAGCACGTACCTGCTCGGCCCCGGCGCCGACGACTACTGGCGCCGCTTCGAGGACCTGCGGCGCTGCGACCTGCTGCTGTCCATCAGCGACTACAGCGCCCAGCAAGCCCGCGAGCTCATGGACGGCACCTGCCCGCCGACGGCCACCGTCTGGGGCGGGCCGTACCCGAGCGGAGCCTTCCCCTCCTTCGAGGAACGACCGACCGCGGTCGACGCCGCACCGGTCCCCGACCGCTACCTGCTGGCCGTCGGCGGGGACCACCCGCGCAAGAACCTCGACCGGCTCGTCGAGGCGTGGGGCGGCGTGCCTCCGCCGCTGCGACGCAGGACGCCGCTCGTGGTCGCGTGCCGCCTGAACGTCGGGACCGTCCGCCGGCTGCGGCGCCTCGCGCGAAAGGGCGGCGTGACGCCGGACGAGCTGGTCCTGACCGGCGAGGTGAGCGAGCACCAGCTCGCCGAGCTCTACGGCGGCGCCCTCGCCTTCGTCTTCCCCTCGACGCAGGAGGGGCTCGGCATGCCGCCACTCGAGGCCATGGCCCGCGACTGCCCGACGGTGCTGGCCCGGGGCAGCAGCCTCGTCGAGCTGTCGGAGGACGACGCCGTCTTCTTCGACCCCGAGGACGTCGCCGACATCACCGCTGCCCTGCGGCGGCTGCTCGAGGACGACAACCACCTCGCCCACCTGCGGTCCGCCGCCCGGGCGGGCGCTCGGCAGTTCACCTGGGAGCGGTCGGCGCGGCTGGCCTGGACCGCGCTGGACGACCTCGTCGCACGCACGCCCCGGACGCCGGGCGCCCCCCCCGCGCTGCTCGTCGTCGATGCCGCCAACACCGCGGCCGTGCACAACCTCCCGCGGCGACCCGGCGCGGTCCGCGTCAACGACCCTCGGGACGTCTCCGCCGAGCGACTCGCACCCGCAACGGCCTTCGTGGTCAGTGCCCCGGCTGGTGCACGCCCCCTGGTCGAGGCGCGGCTGCTCTACCAGCCCGTCGTGACCGACATCGGCCTCGAGCGCGTTGCCCTGCACGACCCCCTGGCCGAGCAGGCGCCCCTGCTGGCCGGGCTCGACCTGAACCCTGCGCTGCTCCACGATGTCGTCGCTGCGGCCGCGCGCACCGCCCGGTGGACGCTCGAGCGTCCGGCGCCCGTGGTCCTGCTCCTGCGTCGGCCCGGTACGCGGGCCCACGCCGTTCTCGGAGACGCCCTGGTCGTGGAGGGCGGCCCCGACGACGTCCACCTGGCCCGCCTGGTCGACCACGTCGTCGTGGAGCAGGCGCTCCTGCCGGCACTGGGGGAATCTCTGCGCCGCGCCCGGTGCCTGGGCACCGGCGTCCACGTCCTGACTGACGCGTCCTGCGCGGCGGACGTCCCGTCGTGGGCGTCCGTCCTGCCTCCGTCGGAAAACGGGGTCTCGCTGGCCGACGGCATGTTCGACCGTAGGACCGGCTGGCCCTGGCGCCGAGGTGGCTGACCCGTCAGCAGGTCGGCACGACGCGCTCGTTGTCGTCACGCCGACCGCCGATTCGGGCCGGACGACCGGAGCCAGCCTGCGCGTGCGGGACGTCGTCGCCGTGCTGGACGAGGCCGGATTCACCGCGCAGACGACGACCGCACGCGGCCTCGGGACGGTGGCTGTACGGCCCTGTCTCGGCGTCGTGGTCAGCTACGCGGTTGCCGGCTCGGTGCGGGCGCTGCGCCGCCGGTGCGGCACGGTCTGGCTGGACGCCGTCGACTCGTGGCTGCTCGTCGACCGGTCCGGGCTGCGCGCCGGGCACCCCCTCTACGCCGCGCGTGTGCTCCGCGACGCCGCGACGCTCGCCACCATGCCCCGGCCCGACCTGGTCACGTGGATCTCCGCGGCCGACCGGGCCGAGGATCGCGGCACCGTCCGCGGCCGGCGGCGACTGGTCCTGCCCGGCCGACCCGACGCGCCGGTCCTGCAGCCCTCGACGGCGCCTGCAGGACGGCTGCTGATGGCGGGTGACTGGTCCTACGCCCCGAACCGCGACGGCCTCGCGTGGTTCGTCGATCTGTGCCTGCCGCTGCTCGAGGACATCCTCCAGGGGGTGGACTGGTCGATAGTGCTGCACGGTCCGCACGCCCCCGCGCTGCCCTGGCGGTTCCGGAACGCCGGCTACGTCGCCGACGAGTCGGAGCTGTACCAGGTCGGCGACGTGCACCTCGCGCCGGTGGCGCACGGCGCCGGCGTCAAGCGCAAGGTGCTGTCACCCCTGCTCGCCGGCCTTCCGGTCGTGACGACGCCGGCCGGGGCCCATGGGTTGAAGAAGCACCCGCTCCTCGACGTCGCCGCTGAGCCAGCCGTGTTCGCCGCGTTGACGGCGGCCCGCCTCCGCGGCCGCGCCGGCGTTGCGCAACCGCCGCCTGCCGGAGCGGTCGTGGACGCCGACGACTCCGAGGCGGTGCTGGCCTGGTTGGCCTCGGTCGCTGACCGCTGCCCCTGCGGAGGGTCCCGATGAGCAAGCCTGGCCGGACGACCAGCGAGCGAGGGGCTGCACAGCTGCCCCCGCTGCCGGAGCCACAGGGAGAGGGGCCGCCGCCCGTGCGGCGGCTCTGGGCGCGCCGTGCCTGGCGGCGGTCTACGTCCTGCTCGTCCTGAGCCTCGGGCTCCGTGTCGGCAACATCAACACCGGCGACAGGAACAACCTGGCCGCTGGCACCGCGTCGCCCTGGACTGCCTGACCTCGGGAGTCCTGTCCTCCTGCTCGACGGTCGACACGTACAGCGCCATCGGCCCGTACCCGTTGCTGCAGTACCTGCCAGCGGCGCTGGTCACGGCGGCGGGCCTGTCCGTGGACCACGTCGTGGTACTGCTGGCCTCGCTGTCCCTGGCGTGCTTCGCCTTGTGCCTGGCCCTCCCCGTCCTCGCCTTCGACGCAGTCCGCCGCCCCGACCAGCGGGCCCGGGCGGCGGTGGCCGTCCTCGCGGTCCTGGTGAGCACCGCGCCGTACCAGTCGACCGCGGGGTTCGGCGAGATGCTGGCCGCCGCCGCGCTCGTCGGCGCCGTGACCGTCGCCCGCCTCGGGGTGCTGCGCTGGATCGGACCGGTCGTGCTCGTGGCCTGCCTCGGGAAGGAGACGCTGCTCCCGGTAGTCATCGTCCTGTGTCTGGCCGCGGCGAGCCGCGGGCGCACGTTCCCGGAGCGGACCGTGGTCGTCCGTGTCGGCGCCGGGGCCGCGACGGCGCTGCTGCTGTCCGGGGCCTTCAACGTCCTGCGGTTCGGCACCGTGCGGAACGCGGGCTACCTGGTCCCCGAGTTCGGTACCGAACGGGAGAGCCTGCTGCCGTTCGCCTTCTTCCAGTGGTTCAGCCCGTCCGCCGGCGTCGCCCTCTCCTGGCCCGTGGTGACTGCCGTGCTGCTGGTCGGACTCGCCGTCGGCGGCGGGCGGTTGCGGGAGACGACCCGGGAACGGGCGGGTGGGCTGTGGGCCGTGCTCGTCGCCGCTGCTGCGATCGGCTCGACCACGGCGCTCGCAGCCTGGTACCCGCCGTTCGGGTGGCTTGCGTTCGGACCCCGCCTGGCGATACCGGTCCTGCCGGCAGCAGCCCTCGCCGTCCTGCTGGCCCTGCCGTCACTCCGAGGCCGCCAGGACCTCCGGCTACTGCCCCCGCCCGTGCGAGGGCTCGTGGTTCTGGCCGTGGCGGGCGTCGCATGGGTCAGCGCCGGCTCCCCCTGGTCCGCCGAGTCAGCCGTGCAGGAGCTGATCGAGCCGGTCGACGGCTGTCCCGCGCTGACAGCGCTGCCGATCCAGGAGGACGTCGACCGCTACTACGGGTACGTGCGTGCGGTGATGGCCCGAGCAGACGGCCAGGTCCTTGTCGCAGCGGCGACCCGTGGTGGTGGCACGGCGCTCCCCGGACGCATCACGGGCACGGCCCTCGCGGCGGCGCTGGCGGTCGTGGCGCTGGCGCGTCCCCTTCCTTCCGGCGCAGCCCGCTCGAGGTCAGGCCTTGCCGGCCCTGAGACGAGCGAGGATCCAGATGGCCTCGACACCGTCCTTCCACGTCAGCTTCTTCCCCTCCTCGCGGGAGCGCGCCTTGTAGCTGATGGGCACCTCGTAGGGGCGGTGACCGCGGCGGAGGAGCTTCGCCGTGACCTCGGCCTCCATGCCGAAGCCGGCGGAGACCACGTCGAGCTCCCGGTAGAGCGCGAGCGGCATGAGCTTGAAGCAGGTCTCCAGATCGGAGATGTAGGCGTTGTAGAGGACGTTGGCCGCGAGCGTGACGCCCTTGTTCCCCAGGACGTACCAGAAGCTGTAGGCGTTGTGGCTGCCGAAGGTGCGCGTGCCGTAGACGACGTCGGAGTCGCCCTTGATCACCGGCGCCAGCAGGGACGGGATCTCCTCGGGCGAGTACTCGAGGTCGGCGTCGCAAATGATCATGTAGTCGCCGGTCGCGGCCACGCTCGCGGTGCGGATGGCCGCGCCCTTTCCGCGGTTCAGCGGGTGCTGGCGGCACACGAGCCGCTCGTCGTCGAAGGACGTCAGCACCTGCCACGAGTCGTCGCCACTGCCGTCGTCCACGACGACGAGCTCGACGTCACAGGGGTACTCCACCGCGAGAACCTGCTTGAGGGCCGCAGCGAGCGTGGCGCCCTCGTTGAACACGGGCATGAGGATCGACAGCTTCACGGCGGCAGCGTACGGGCCCTCGGGAGCGCGCGGCGCTGCGGAGCCCGGCCCCCGTACGCTCGCGATGTGGCACCTCGTCCCGGTACAACGACCCTCCCCACACCGGACGAGGCGGCCGCCCGGCCCGAGCACCCGTCATCGACGGTGAGCGCGCTCCGGCAGCTCCGAGCCCACCACACGTCGCCGGGGGGGCTCGCGACGTGGCGTCGGCGCATCGCCGTGACGGCAGTCTTGGCGCTCGCGACCGCCGTGATGCTGCGGCCGACCGTGGAGCAGCTGCGGACTGCCGTGCCGGACAACCTCGGAGATCCCACCCTCATCGCCTGGCTGCTGTCCTGGGTCGGTCAGGCGTTCACGAGTGACCCGACCTCGTACTACGACGCCCCGAACTTCTGGCCCGCTGCGGACACGCTCACGTACTCGGACTCGCTCCTGCCGTTGGCCGTCGTCTTCACACCGGTGTACGCCCTCACGGAGAACTGGGCGCTGGCGCTCAACGCGACCGTCGTAGGGCTTTTCATGTCGAACCTCCTGGCCAGTTACTCCCTGGTCAGGTGGTTGACGGGGTCGACCGGCGGGGCCGTGGTCTCAGCGCTCGGGTTCGGCTTCACGACCTACTTCATGTCACACCTCGGCAACGTGCAGCTGCTCGCCGCCGCAGGGCTGCCCTTGGGACTCCTGCTGCTGCTGAAGGTGCTGGTGCACGGGCGCCTCCGCCATGCCGTGGCCGTCGGCGTCCTGACCTGCCTCATCGTCCTGGCCGCTGCCTACTACGCCGTGGTCTGGGCCGCCATGGCCACGACGGTGGCGGTGGGCTGGGTGGCCGTCCGGCGTGGCTCGACGGGGAGCAGGCAGCTACGGGCCATCGTCGTCGCCGGTGTCGTCGCGGGGGTCTGCACCCTCCCGCTCGTCCTGCCGTACCTCGCGACGCAGTCGGACCCGGCGTTCGCTCGGGGCCTGGAGCCCCGGAGCAGCCTCGAGGTCGCTGACCTCCTGACGCCCGCCTCCGGCTCGCTGCTGTACGGCGAGCAGGCGACCAGGGCCGCCGCCCGCGGGCACGAGTACCGATTCTTCCCCGGCCTCCTGACCGCCGGCTTCGCGGTCGTCGGCGTCGCGGCCCTGCGTCGTCGCACACCCGGCGCAGTGACCAGTCGGGGCGGCGTCCTCGAGCAGCCACGTGACCGGCGCCTGGGCATGCACCTCGTCCTCGCCGCCGGTCTGGTCTGCGTGCTGTGCAGCCTCGGGCCCACCTTCATGGGGCACATCGCGCCCTTCCGGGTCCTCTACGAGCTCGCGCCGGGCTTCAGCGGCGTCCGCGTGCCTGCGCGGCTGGCCGTGGGAGGCCTCGTGGCGGGCGCGCTCCTCGTCTGCCTCGGTGTCCAGCTCCTGACCGAGCGCCTTCGCCCGCGTTGGCAGTGGAGCGCCGTCGCCGCAGCGTCGGTCGTGGTCCTGGCCGAGCTCGCCAGGACGAACACGTGGGCGACCCTCCCGGCAGACCCAGCGACCCTGGGGGTCTACGAAGCCCTCTCCGAGCGGCCGGCGGGCCCCGCGGTCGAGCTGCCGATGGTCGACCCCTCGACGAACGGCCCTGACTACCCGTACGTCGAGTCGCCTCGGCAGCTGTACGCCAGTCTGGACTGGCACCCGCGCGTGAACGGCTACTCGGGGTACGTCAGGCCCGGGTACGTCGCAGACGTGCAGATCATCAACACCTTCCCGTCCGAGGCAGCACTGTCGCGCCTTCGGGAGCTGCAGGTCCGCTACGTGGTCGTCCACGGAGCCCCGGCTTCGTCGCTGGACGCCATGAGCCCTGAGCAGCTCAGCGCGATCTTGCGCGGCCTGCCGGCGAGCGCCCGGGCTGTCGTCACCGGACCCGACGTCCTGGTCGACCTGGCTCCGTGAGCCCACGAGGCCAGCCGTCCGTCGTGCACGTGATCGCGCGCATGAACGTCGGTGGACCCGCGGCGATCGTGGTCGAGCTGCTCGAGCACCTGCCCGACCAGGCACTGCTCACCGGCGAGGTGCAGCACGGCGAAGCCGACCACCTGGCTCTGCGCAGCCCGCAGACGCCGTTCACCCGGGTGCCGGGGCTCGGCCGGAGCCCACGTCCCGGCGACGACCTGCGGGCCCTGGCGTTCCTCACCCGCGAGCTGCGCCGGCGCCGTCCGGACGTCGTCCACACCCACACCGCCAAGGCGGGGACGCTCGGACGCCTGGCCGCGCGGGCCGCCCGCGTGCCGGGCGTCGTCCACACCTTCCACGGTCACCTGCTGCACGGCTACTTCTCCCCCACCGTCACGCGGGCCGTCGTCACGACCGAGCGCGTGCTCGCCCGGACCACCGACCGCATCGTCGCGGTCGGCGACCGGGTGCGCGACGACCTGCTGGGGGCAGGCATCGGCCGGGCCGCGCAGTACATCGTCATCCCGCCCGGCATCTCGGTGGGCACGAGTCCGAGCCGAGCTGACGCCAAGGCAGCCCTCGGCCTCGACGGACCTGTCGTGGCCACCGTCGGGCGTCTCATCCCGATCAAGCGCCCGGACCGGCTGCTCGCGGTGGCCCGGCTCCTGCCGGAGGTCACGTTCCTCGTCGCCGGCGAGGGCCCGCTCCTCCAGCAGAGCAGGGCCGACGCCCCGGCGAACGTCCGCTTCCTCGGCTGGCGCGGGGACGTCGAGACCGTCCACGCCGCCGCCGATGTCGCCCTGCTGACCAGCGACAACGAGGGGATGCCGGTGAGCCTGGTCGAGGCGGCGATGTGCGGGACCCCGGCGGTCAGCACCGACGTCGGGAGCGCCCGTGAGGTCGTCACCGGTGAGGTGGTCGGCACCGACCCGGCCGAGCTCGCCGCCGCGCTTCGACGCGTGCTGGCGCAGGACCTCGGACCGCAGGCGCGCGCGACCGCGGAGCAGCGGTTCGGCGTCCAGGGGATGGTCGACGCGCACCGCGCGCTGTACGCCGAGGTGGCGTCGCGCCGGTAGGTTGACCCGATGCGCGCACTGATCACGGGCGGGGCCGGGTTCATCGGCTCGCACCTCGCCGACGCCCTGCTCGCCCGCGGCGACTCGATCATCCTGCTGGACAACCTCAGCACCGGTCGGCTCGAGAACATCGAGCACCTGCGCCAGCGCGACGACGTCGAGTTCGTGCTCGGCAGCATCCTGAACGCCGACCTCATGGACGACGTGATGAGCCGGGTGGACGTCTGCTTCCACCTCGCCGCCGCCGTCGGGGTGCAGCTCATCGTCGACAAGCCGCTCGAGAGCCTCGCGACCAACATCCGCGGCAGCGAGATCGTCTTCGAGAAGGCCCACAAGCACGGCACGAAGGTGCTGGTGACCAGCACCAGCGAGATCTACGGCAAGAACACCAGCGACAAGCTCGGCGAAGAGGACGACCGGATCCTCGGCTCGCCGCTCAAGAGCCGCTGGTCCTACAGCGAGGCCAAGGCGATCGAGGAGATCCTCGCCTACACGTACTGGCGCCAGAAGGGCCTGCCCACCGTCATCGTGCGGCTGTTCAACACGGTCGGGCCCCGGCAGACCGGCCACTACGGCATGGTCATCCCCCGCTTCGTCGGCCAGGCGATCAAGGGCGACGCGATCACGGTCTACGGCGACGGGCAGCAGACCCGCTGCTTCTGCTTCGTCGGCGACGTCGTGCAGGGCCTGCTGGCGCTGATGGACCACCCCGAGGCCAGCGGCCGCGCGTACAACCTCGGCGGGGTCGAGGAGGTCTCGATGGAGCAGCTCGCGACCCGGATCGTCGACCTCGTCGGCTCGAGCAGCAAGGTGCGCTTCGTCCCCTACGACGAGGCCTACGAGGAGGGGTTCGAGGACATGCAGCGCCGCGTCCCCGACACCACCCGCGCGCGCGAGCTCGTGGGCTTCGAGCCGAAGGTCGGCCTCGACGAGATCCTGCAGATGGTCGTGGAGGACCAGCGACGATGAGCAAGTCGGACTGGGTGTCCCCGGTGAAGCGCGTCGACAAGCCGTGGGGCCACGAGGAGTGGTTCGCGCTGGTCGACGGCAAGTTCTGCGGCAAGGCCATCCACGTCACCGCGGGCCACTCGCTGTCGCTGCAGTACCACGAGCGCAAGGAGGAGACGATCTGCGTGCAGTCCGGGCGGCTGCGCGTCGAGGTCGGCCCGCACGAGTCGCAGCTCGAGGAGTTCGACCTCGAGCCCGGGGAGAGCATCCACCTCACCCCCGGCACCCGGCACCGCGTGACCGCCCTGGTCGACACCGTGATGCTCGAGGCGAGCACCACCGAGGTCACCGACGTCGTACGGCTCGAGGACCGCTACGGCCGGCAGGGTACGAGCGCCGGCTGAGCCGCACGGGACGAACCGCCCACTAGGCTCGCGGCGTGGAGGAGCTCAAGTGGCCGGCCTACGTCGCGGCCTTCGCCGGCTCCCTGGCCGTCGCGTGGGTGCTGACGCCGCTGCTGCTCAAGGTGGCGCTGGCCAAGCAGGTCCTGGACGTCCCGGACCACCGCAAGGCGCAGACCAACCCGGTCCCCTACCTGGGCGGCGTGGCCATCGTGGCCGGTTTCAGCGCCATGTGCCTCGCCGCCGCTGCGGTCGACCGAGCCAGCAGCGTGCTCATCGAGCTCGGGACCCTGCTCGGCATCGGGCTGGTGCTGGCCGTGATGGGGCTCGTCGACGACCTGCGGGGCGGGCTGTCGCCGGTCCTCCGGCTGGTCGTCGAGATCGGCGCCGGGGTGGCCGTGTTCGCGTCCGGCAGCGGCGCCGACGTGCAAGCAGGGCCCGTCGTCGACGTGCTCGTCACCATCCTGTGGGTCGTCGGGATCACCAACGCGTTCAACCTGCTGGACAACATGGACGGCCTATCGGCCGGCGTCGCCGCACTGGCCGGCGGAGCGTTCTGCCTCATCGCGGGTCTCAACGGGCAGTTCCTCGTCGCGGCCCTGGCCGCCGGGGTCGCCGGCTGCGCGACCGGGTTCCTACGCCACAACTTCCACTCGGCCAAGATCTACATGGGCGACGCCGGATCGCTGTTCCTGGGCTTCCTGCTGGCCGTCCTCGGCCTCAAGCTCACGCTGAGCGGTACCCCCAGCGTCGTCGCGCTGTTCGTCCCGCTGCTGGTGCTGGGCGTCCCGGTCTTCGACACCACGCTGGTCACCTGGCAGCGCCTGACGCACGGACGCAGCCCGATGCAGGGCGGGCGCGACCACGCCAGCCACCGGCTGGTCTGGGTCGGCATCCCGGTGCCCGTCGCGGTGTGCCTGCTGTACGCCGCGACCGTCGCGCTGGGCTGGCTCGCGGTCCTGCTGGCCCGGCTGGACGTCACGTCCGGACTGCTGCTGGTCGCCTTCGTGCTGACGGTCGGCACCTTCCTGCTGGGCCTGCTGGCCGCCGTGCCGGTCTACGACAACAGCCGGCAGCGCCGGGCCATGCTGCAGGTCGTCCGGCCGCACGAGCCGGAGGCCGAGGAACGCGAAGCGGGTTAGCCCCGCTGAGCGTCCGGGCCGACGGGCACGAGCACGTAGACCGACGGGTTGCTGGGGTCGATCGCCCAGCCGAGCCCGTCCGGCAGGGCGTCCCAGGAGCTCGGGTCGCTCTTGCGACCGCTGGTCTCCGGCGAGCTGGACGGCGAAGGCTCCGCGGAGGCCGGCTTGGCGCCGTCCGCCAGCGGGCCGACTGCGGTCGGGCTGCTCTGCGGGGTGGCCTCGGACGCCCGCGGACTCGGCTCCTGAGAGCCCTCGGGGGCGGCGCTCGCCGACGGCGACGGCTCATCGGCCGACGGCGAGGGGTCGGTGGACGGCGACGGCGGGGCGGGCAGGATCGGCCCGACGGGCAGCGTGCCCACCGTCGCGGTGGCCGGGGCGGACGCCGGCGCAGTGGGGCTCGACGAGGGCACAGGGACGACCAGAGGCTCGACCGGGTCGACGTCCGGCTCGTCCGGTGCCGGCGGGGCCTCGCCACCGGACGGGTCGGACGGCTCGTCCGAGGCCGGGGCGTCGCGGAACGCCTTGCCGATGCTGGCGGCGATCTCGGTGACGGACGGCAGGTCCGGCAGGTCCCGGCCGAGCACCGGGATGGCACGCAGGTCGGGTCCGGTGCCGAGGCCGATCGCGGCCAGCAGCACCGCGACGACCGCCATGCCGCCGCGCGAGACGGCCTTGGCCAGGGCGGCGCTCAGCTGGCCGTCGCCGCCGGGCGCCAGCGAGCTCTCGGCGAGGATCTTGCGCAGCGCCCGACGGGCCCGGAACAGCAGGTGCTTGACGCTCTCCTCGGGGATGTCCAGCTCGGCGGCGATGACCGGGAGCGGCTTCTCCTCGATCTCGCGCTTGACCAGGGCGGCGCGGTGCAGCGGCGACAGCATCGACAGCGCGGCGCGCACGAGCGCGGCGTCCTCGGCGCGGACGACGGGGTCACCGGGGTCGTCGTCGACCAGCACGTCGACCGGGACGCTGTCGAGGTCGACCAGGTACGGCCGGCGGGCCTGCGCGCGGAACCGGTCGATGCAGAGGTTCGTGATCGTGGGGCGGCAGTACGCCAGCGCCTGCAGTTCGGTGTCGAGCTCGGGCAGCGCGAGGAACAGCCGCAGGAACGCCTCCTGGACGACCTCGTCGGCGTCGCGCTGGTCGCGCAGGTAGCGCCGGGCGTGCAGCGTGAACGACGAGCGGTGCCGGATGTAGAGACCGGCGAAGTCGTGCGGGTCGGAGTGCAGCAGCCGCTCGGCGGGTCGCTCGGGCAGCACTGCCGCCAGCTCGCCGGTGCCGTCCTGCTCGTCCACGCGTCCCCGTCCTCGGACGGACCCGCGTCGCGGGCCCTGGTACACAGGACGCCGGGAGGCGCCGCCAGTCGTCCATCCTGCCCCACCCGGTCGGGCGGCACACGGGAACCCCCGCTCAGAGCATCCCGACGTGCTCCACCGTCAGCACGGCGCCGCCGGCCTCGTCCGAGGCCGCGAGGTCGACGGTCGCGTCGAGGACCCAGTCGTGGTCGCCGCGCGGGTCGGCCAGCGTCTGGCGCACGAGCCACTTCCCGGGCTCCTTGGTCACCGCGAACAGCGCCGGCCCGCGGGCGTCGGCACCGGTCTCCAGCTCGTCGTGCTCCTCGAAGTACGCCCTCACCGCTTCCTCCCACGCGTCCTGCCCGAACTCGGGGTCGAGCTCGCCGAGGTCGATCCAGCGGCGCAGCGCCATCAGCTCGACCCGGCGGAAGACCGCGTTGCGGACCATCACGCGGAACGCCCGCTCGTTGGACGACACCGACGGCGGCTTCTCGTCCACCGGCTGCGTGGCCGGCACCTCGGCGGTCGGGGAGCGCAGCGCCTCCCACTCCTCGAGCAGCGAGGAGTCGACCTGCCGCACGAGCTCGCCGAGCCAGGCGATGAGGTCCTCGACCTCCTCGGTGCGGAACGCCTCCGGCACCGTCCGGCGCAGCGCCTTGAACGCGTCGGCGAGGTAGCGCAGCACCAGGCCCTCGGAGCGGGCCAGCTGGTAGAAGCCGACGTACTCGACGAAGGTCATCGCGCGCTCGGACAGGTCACGGGCGATCGACTTCGGCGACAGCTCCTCGTCGGCGACCCACGGGTGGCCGCCGCGGTAGACCTCGAACGCCCCGAACAGCTCCTCGGCGAGCGGCATCGGCCAGGTGACGTCCTCGAGCCGCTCCATCCGCTCGTCGTACTCGATGCCCTCCTGCTTCATGATCGCCACGGCCTCGCCCTTGGCCTTGCTGCGCTGCGCCGACAGCACCTGGCGCGGGTCGTCCAGCGTCGCCTCGACGACGGACAGGACGTCCAGGGCGTACGTCGGCGACTCGCGGTCGAGCAGCTCGAGCGCGGCGACCGCGAACGGCGAGAGCGGCTGGTCGAGGGCGAAGTCGGCCTGCAGGTCGACCGTGAGCCGGACGGTCCGGCCGTGCGCGTCGGGCACGTCGAGCCGTTCGATGACGCCCGCCTTGAGCAGCGCCCGGTAGACGTTGATGGCCTTGCGGACGAGCCGGCGCTGGTTGACCCGCGGCTCGTCGTTGTCGAGCAGCAGCCGGCGCATGTGGGCGAAGAAGTCGCCGTCGCGCTGGACGACCTGCAGCAGCATCGAGTGGGTGACCTTGAACGAGCTGGTCAGCACCTCCGGCTCGGCCGCGACCAGCCGCTCGAACGTCGGCTTCCCCCACGACACGAAGCCCTCGGGGGCCTTCTTGCGCTCGACCCGCTTGAGCTTCTTCGGGTCGTCGCCGGCCTTGGCGATCCGCTTGGCGTTCTCGACGTCGTGCTCGGGCGCCTGGACGATGACGCTGCCCGCGGTGTCGTAGCCCGCCCGTCCGGCGCGACCGGCGATCTGGTGGAACTCGCGGGCCTTGAGGTGGCGGGTGCGCACGCCGTCGTACTTGGTCAGCCCGGTGAACAGCACCGTGCGGATCGGCACGTTGATGCCCACGCCGAGGGTGTCGGTGCCGCAGACGACCTTGAGCAGCCCGGCCTGGGCGAGCAGCTCGACGAGGCGGCGGTACTTCGGCAGCATCCCGGCGTGGTGGACGCCGATGCCGTGCCGCACCAGCCGGCTGAGCGTCCCGCCGAAGCCCTTGGTGAACCGGAAGTCGCCGATCAGCTCGGCGATCTGGTCCTTCTCCTCGCGGGTGCAGACGTTGACGCTCATCAGCGCCTGCGCCTGCTCGACCGCGGCGGCCTGGGTGAAGTGGACGACGTAGACGGGCGCGCGGTGGGTGCTGAGCAGCTCCTCGAGCGTCTCGTGCAGCGGTGTCGTGACGTACTCGAACGACAGCGGCACCGGACGGTCGACGCTGGTGACGACGGCGGTGTCGCGTCCGGTCCGGCGGGTCAGCGCGGTCTCGAAGCGGCTGACGTCGCCGAGTGTCGCCGACATGAGCACGAACTGCGTCTTCGTCAGCTCCAGCAGCGGCACCTGCCAGGCCCAGCCGCGCTCGGGGTCGGCGTAGTAGTGGAACTCGTCCATGACGACCAGTCCGACGTCCGCGTCCGCGCCCTCGCGAAGCGCCAGGTTCGCCAGGATCTCGGCGGTGCAGCAGATGACCGGGGCGCCGCCGTTGACGGTCGCGTCGCCGGTCATCATCCCGACGTTGTGGGCGCCGAAGGTGGCGCACAGGGCGAAGAACTTCTCGCTCACCAGCGCCTTGATCGGCGCGGTGTAGAAGCTCCGCTTCCCGACCGCGAGCGCGGAGAACTGGGCGCCCGCGGCGACCAGCGACTTGCCGGAGCCCGTCGGCGTCGACAGCACGACGTTGCTGCCGGTCACGACCTCGAGCAGCGCCTCGTCCTGCGCCGGGTAGAGCGACAGGCCCTGCTGCTCGTAGGCCCAGTCGACGAACGCCTCGTAGACGGCGTCGGGCTCGGCGGGCTCGGGGACGAGGTCGGTGAGGGTCAAGACAGGTACGAGCGCAGGGCCTCGGTGCACGCGTGGATCCGGGCGACCTCGATGTGCTCCTCGCGGGTGTGCGCGAGGTTCGGGTCGCCGGGGCCGTAGTTGACCGCCGGGATGCCGAGGGCGGCGAAGCGGGCGACGTCGGTCCAGCCGTACTTGGCGAGCGGCGTGCCGCCGACGGCCTCGACGAAGTGCGCGGCCGCGGGGGCGGACAGGCCGGGAAGCGCGCCGGGGGCGGCGTCGGTGAGGGTCACGGCGTACCCGTCGAAGACCTCGCGGACGTGCTGCTCGGCCTGCTCGACCGAGCGGTCGGGGGCGAAGCGGAAGTTGACCGTGACGGTGCAGGCGTCCGGGATGACGTTGCCGGCCACGCCGCCGTCGATGCGGACGGCGTTGAGGCCCTCCCTGTACGTGCAGCCGTCGATCTCGACGTCGCGCGGCTCGTAGCGGACCAGCGTCGTCAGCAGCGGTGCGGCGGCGTGGATGGCGTTCTCGCCGAGCCAGCCGCGGGCGCTGTGGGCGCGACGTCCGGGGATCGTCACCTGGACGCGCAGGGTGCCCTGGCAGCCGGCCTCGACCTGGCCGCTGGTCGGCTCCATGAGCACCGCGAGGTCGGCCTCGAGCAGGTCGCGGCGGGTCTCGACCAGGCGCTTGAGCCCGTTCTTGGCGGCCTCGACCTCCTCGTTGTCGTAGAGCACGAAGGTCAGGTCGTACGCCGGCTCGGCCAGCGTGGCGGCCAGGTGCAGCAGCACCGCGTCGCCGGCCTTCATGTCGGTGGTGCCGCAGCCGTAGAGCAGCCCGCCGTCGCGGCGGCTGGGCAGGTTGTCGGCGACCGGCACGGTGTCGAGGTGGCCGGCGAGCAGCACCCGGCGCTCGCGGCCCAGGCTGGTGCGGGCGACGACGTTGTTGCCGTCGCGGACGACCGTCAGGTGCGGCAGGGCCGTGAGCGCCGCCTCGACGAGGTCGGCAAGCGGCGCCTCGTTGCCGCTGACGCTCTCGACGTCGACGAGCGCGGCGGTGAGGTCGACCGGGTCCTGGGCGAGGTCGAGGCTCACACCGCGACCTCGGCGTCCTCGTCGTTGGTGGCGACCGGCTGGGGCGGGAAGGCGCAGAACTCGTTGCCCTCGGGGTCGGCGAGCACCCACCAGCGGGTGTCGTCACCGGGCTCGCGCACGACGGTGGCACCGAGCGCGACCAGGTCGGCGACGCCCTGCCCCTCGCGCAGGTCGACGTCGAGGTGCAGCCGCAGCTTCTCGGTCTTGGCCTCGGGCACGCCGTTGACCCACAGCGTCATGCCGGGGCTGGCCGGGTTCTCGCGCAGGACGACGTCGCGCGTCGCGCCGTCGCCCTCCCCCGCATCGGCCGGCTCGCGGCCGAGCACGGCGCCCCAGAACGCCCCGACCTTGACCGGGGCGAGGGCGTCGAGGCAGACGTCGCGGAGCGTGGCCGGTGAGGTCACGGGGCGACGCCGGCCTCGCGCAGGATGTCGTTGAGGACGAGCTTGTCGTGCTCCTGGCCCGGCTCGAGGTAGCGCAGCACCAGCAGGCACGGCATCCCGAACTCGCCGCCCGGGAAGGACTTGACGCGGGTCGAGCCGACGCAGACGGCCCGCTCGGGCGCCTCGCCGCGGGGAAGCTCCGTGCCGGTCTCGGCCTCGAACACGCGGGTGCTGGCGGTGAGGATCGCGCCGGCGCCGAGCTTGGCGCCGGTGCGGACCCGGGCACCCTCGACGACCATGCTGCGCGAGCCGATGAACGCGTCGTCCTCGACCACGACGGGGGCGGCCTGGGCCGGCTCGAGCACGCCACCGATGCCGACGCCACCGGACAGGTGGACGTTCCTGCCGATCTGCGCGCAGGAGCCGACGGTCGCCCAGGTGTCGACCATCGAGCCGCTGCCGACGTACCCGCCGATGTTGGTGTAGCTCGGCATGAGGATCACGCCGGGCTCGAAGTGGCTGCCCCAGCGGGCGATCGCGCCGGCGACGACCCGCACGCCCGGGAAGCTGGCCTTGAGCGGCACCTTGTCGTGGACGTAGAAGCCGCCGTTGCTGCCCTCCTCCATCTCGAGGACCTTGAAGGCGAGCAGGATGGCGCGCTTGGCCCGCTGGTCGACGACGACCTCGCCGTCGACCACCTGCGCGACCCGGGCCTCGCCGGCGTCGAGCTGGTCGACAGCGGCGACGACGATCTTGCGCGCGTCCTCGTCCGCCGGGCTGAGCGCGTCGCGGCGCTCCCAGAGCTCGTCGAGGACGGGGGGCAGGGCGCTCGAGGTCATGGACGACAGCCTAGTGAGCCGTCCGCCCCGCCCCGGTGCCGGCCGACGAGCGCGGGTGGCACGGCGCCAGAGGCCAGGGCGGCGGCGAACAGCACCGGTCGCCTCTACCCCGTCGCCTTCTGCCCGGTCGCCGTCGGCCCGGTCGCTCTCGGCCAGGCCGCCCACGCCAGCGGCCGGCGCCGCCGGGGTTCGGAGCTTCCTCAGCACCAGGGTGCTGAAGATCCTTCGATGCCTGCGCAGCGGCGGGGCGGACGACCTCACTCCGGCGACGTGGACACCGGACGCCACGGCCGCCCGGGGGCTACAGGGCGGCGAGGCGCTCGGCGGCGGCGGCGACGCGCTCGTCGGTCGCCGTCAGCGCGAAGCGCACGTGCTGCGCGCCGGCCGTGCCGTAGAACTCGCCCGGCGCGACCAGCACGCCGACGGACGCCAGCGCGGCGACGGTGTCCCAGCAGCCCTCGCCGCGGGTGCACCACAGGTACAGCCCGGCGTCGGAGTGCGACACGGTGAAGCCGGCCGACCGGACGGCGTCGAGCAGCAGCGTCCGGCGCGCCGCGTACACCGCCTTCTGGGTGGCGACGTGGGTGTCGTCGCCGAGCGCGGCCACCATCGCGGCCTGCACGGGACCGGGCACCAGCAGGCCGATGTGCTTGCGCGCCTCGACCAGCGCCGCCACCGCAGCGGCGTCACCGGCGACGAAGCCGGCGCGGTAGCCGGCGAGGTTGCTGCGCTTGGACAGCGAGTGCACGGCCAGCACGCCGTCGGTCGACCCGCCGCTGACCGACGGGTGCAGCACCGAGACCGGCTCGACGTCCCACCCGAGCTCGAGGTAGCACTCGTCGCTGGCGACCAGCACGTCGTGCTCGCGCGCCCACCCGACGATCCCTCGCAGCCGCTCTGCCGACAGCACCTCGCCGGTCGGGTTGGAGGGCGAGTTGACCCAGACCATCGACACGTTCGCCGGGTCGTGGGACGTCGGGTCGTCGGTGGCGACGGGGACGCAGCCGGCCAGGCGGGCGCCGACGTCGTAGGTCGGGTAGGCCAGGGCGGGCAGCAGCACCTCGGTGCCGGGCGTGAGCCCGAGCAGGGAGGGCAGCAGCGACACCGTCTCCTTGCTGCCGATGCTCGGCACGACCTGCGACGCCGGCACCGGGGTACCCAGCCGGGACACCCACGCGCCGAGCGCCTCGCGCAGGGCGGGCGTGCCGATCGTCAGCGGGTAGCCGGGTGAGTCGGCGCCGGCCTGCAGCGCAGCCTGGACGACGGCCGGTGTCGGGTCGACCGGCGTGCCGATCGAGAGGTCGACGATGCCGCCTGCGTGCGCCCGGGCCTGCTCGCCGTACGGCGCGAGCCGGTCCCAGGGGAACGCGGGCAGGCGCGACCGCGCTGCCCACCCCGGACGGGCGGCCGGGCGCGCCGAGGCGGAGATCGCGGCCGCGCTGGTGCTCAGTGGCCTTCGGTGTTCTTGCCGAGCGGCACGGCCATCACGACGGGGTGGTCGAGGTCGACGGGGCCGACCTTCGACGCGCCGCCGGGCGAGCCGATGTTGGTGGTCTCGGTGAAGAAGTCGACGTTCGCGCGGTAGAAGTCCTTCCACTGCGCGGGGGTGTCGTCCTCGTAGAAGATCGCCTCGACAGGGCAGACCGGCTCGCACGCACCGCAGTCCACGCACTCGTCGGGGTGGATGTACAGCGACCGCTTGCCCTCGTAGATGCAGTCGACAGGGCACTCCTCGATGCAGGCCTTGTCCTTGAGATCCACGCAGGGCTCAGCGATGACGTAGGTCACGTCGGCGTTCCTCTCCTCGTTGCAGAGCCCCTAGTCTCGCCCACGTGGCCGCCGCTGACCAACCCGGGGTGAGGTACTCCTCATCACTGGGTCCCGGCGACGTCGGCGCCCGCGTCGTCGTGCGCCGCCGACTGGCCGAGGGCGGCCTCGGCGACCTGCTCGGCGAGCTGCTCCGCTGGGACACGGACGCCGTCGTCGTGCGCGACCGGCACGGTGTCGAGCACCTGGTCCGGCCGGACGACGTCGTGGCCGGCAAGCGCGTCCCACCCGCCCCGGCGCGGCGGGGATGACCCCTACCCGGCGGCGCTTCGCGGAGGTCGTGCGCAGCGAGCCGGTCGACCTCGGGATGGCGTGCCTGCTCGTCGGCGGCGAGTGCGAGCCCGACCTCGACGTCGACGTGTCGCTGGCCGTCCTCGACGCCCTCGCGGCGTCGGCCCGCCTGCGTGTCCCCGTCGGCAGCTCGGCGGCGGTGGCGGCGGAGGGGCTGCGGGTCGTGCTGGGCGAGCAGGCCGGGTTTGCGGGCTTCGCCGAGGACTACGAGGACGTCCGCTCGTCCCTGCTGCACGAGGTCCTGCGCCGAGGCCGCGGGCTGCCGCTGCTGCTGTCGGTGGTCTGGATGGAGGTCGCCGCGCGGCTCGACGTCCCCGCGTACGCCGTGGCGCTGCCCGGTCACGTCGTGGTCGGGCTCGGCGACCCGGAGGACGAGCACGTGCTCGTCGACCCGTTCGCCGGTGGCCGGGTCCTCACCCCCGTCGCGGTGGCGCAGCGGCTGGCGGCGGGCGGCTGGGACCCGTCCGACGTCCGGGTGCTGCGTCCAGCCGACGTGCTGCTGCGACTGCTCACCAACGTCCGGGCGCTGACCTCGCGGCAGGCGCCGGCCCTCGAGGTGACCGCGACCCGGTTGTGGGCGGTCGAGCTGTCGCTGCTGCTGCCGCGCCACCCGGTCGAGCTGCGGCGCGAGCGGGGCGAGCTGCTGGTGCGGCTCGGCGACCACCTCGCCGGCGCCGAGGAGCTCGAGACGTACGCGATGGTCGTCGACGGCGCGGACGAGACGGCGGCCACCGCGGCCCGCCGCGAGGCCCGGCTCGCGCGGGCCCAGCTCAACTAGCCCGGAACGCCGAAGGACGGTCCCGCGAGCGCGGGACCGTCCCTGGCGGACGTGCGGTGCTGCTAGTAGATCAGCGTCGGGCGCACGTTGCTGGCGCCCGGGGCGTTCTGCAGGTCCTGGCCGGTGCGGACGACGAAGCCGAAGCGGCCCGAGCCGGTGAACCTGCGGTTGATGACCCAGTCACCCGTGGTGGCGGACGCGCGGACCTGGGAGGTCAGGACCTGCGAGCCGTTCGGGTTGACGCGGTACAGGCTGACGATGAGGCCACCCGGACGGGCCGGGAGGCTGTCACCGCTGAAGGTGTAGTCGCGCGTGGCGTTGCGCTTGGCGAACAGGCTGATCGCCGTGCGGACGTTCAGGACGACGGACTGGCCGATGGCGCAGCCGCGCTCCTGCGCGTACAGCCGGGTGTTGGCCGGCGGCTTGAGGGCCGCGAAGGCCAGCGTGCCGTCCGCACCGGTCGTGCCGCTGCGGACCAGGCGGTACGCGATGGACGGACGGGTGTAGGCGAACAGGTCGACGACCTTGCCGGGGGTGGCCTTGACGCTCACGCCGGCGGAGCCGGTCGCGATGATCGTGGCGGACTGCAGGACGACGGACGCGGCGACCGAGCAGCCCGGCGCGGTGCCCGGACCGTCGAGGATCGTCACGATGCCGGTGGCGTCAGCGACGGCGGCGTTCCCGCCGGGGCCGGCCGGCGTGGAGATCGTGACCGTGAAGGTCTCGCTCGGCTCCACCTCGGTGTCGGCCGTGAGGGCGATGGTGGCCGCGGCCGTCGTCGCGCCGGCAGCGAAGGTCACCGTCGGGGTGGCGCTGGTGAAGTCGGACGGCGCGGCGCTCCCGGCGGCTCCGCCGGTGGTCAGCGCGAGCTGGACCGTGGCGGTGTCCGCGGTGTCACCGGAGCGGGTGACGACGACGCTGGCGCTCGAGCCCTCGTTGGCGGAGGCGTCCGCGACCGAGAAGCGGGGGCTCGCGACGGCGATGTCCTCGATCACGGCGCTGTCGTCGAACGCGCCGACCAGCCTGGCGGCACCGGTGGTCAGGTCGACCGTGTACAGCGCCTCGCGGCCGGTCGCGCCCTCGAGCAGCGCGTACGCCGTGCCGGTGACGGCCTCGATGTCGAAGCCGACCGACGCGGTGCTCGTAGCGGACTCGGAGACGTCGGTGCCGGTGAGACCGCGGTAGGTCAGGGCGCCGGTGGCGACGTTCTGCTGCGCGAGCCGGTCAGCGCCGGTCGTGTCGAGGTCCAGCAGCTGAGTGGACGCAGCGCCGGCGACGTTGTTGAGGTACGCGACGCCGCGGACCTGGGCGTCGGCCGGGTTGATCGCGCCCTGGACGAGCACGGCGCCGCCGTT
The DNA here is from genome assembly GCA_025966005.1 of Frankiales bacterium. GTDB lineage: Bacteria > Actinomycetota > Actinomycetes > Mycobacteriales > SCTD01 > SCTD01. The sequence continues at coordinate 7,849 of JAOPVV010000331.1, read as the reverse complement.
GGCCCCGTCGACGGTCACGTTGTAGCTGCTGTCGTCGTCGCCGACGATGCGCAGCCGGTCGGCCATCGGGTTGAAGTCCACGCCGAAGGTCTTGCCCGTGAGGGCGGTGGCGAGCTGGACGGTGCTGGTGATCGCGCCGGTCGTCGGGTTGATGGTGATGACCCGGTCGGAGACCGGGCCGTCGACGACGCCGTAGAGGGCGCCGGTCGCCGGGCGGACGTCGATGCCGACGAGCTCCTCGTTCGCGGCGATGCCCACGACGGGGCTGTTGAAGATCAGCGTGCCGGGCGTGCCGGCGCGGAACTGGACGATCTGGTCGGACTCGGTGAGGCCGTAGACGAGGACGCCACCCGTCGCGGCGGCGGCCGGCGCGGCGAGCGCGACGGCGCCCGTCCCGACGACGGCTGCAGCGAGCAGGGCGGACAGCGGACGGGACTTCAGACGGGAACCGGACGACACCGGCACTCCTTCGGGTTCGTGGTGCAGGGGCAGCGCAGGGAGAACCTCTCACGCATCCTGACGCCCGGCACGGGCTGCGGTCGCCCGCTCCGCGGGACGGGCCCGTGACAGCTCGTCCAGAACCGGACACGCAGGACTCCGAGCCCCGTCCCGACTGGCCGGCCAGCCCGCCGACCGTCGTCGCCGTACCGTCTCGTCCCGTGCTGCGCCTGACCGACACCCAGACCAAGACCGTCCGCGAGGTCACCGCCTCCACCCCCGGGCTGCTGACCGTCTACGCCTGCGGGCCGACCGTCTACCGGTACGCCCACGTCGGGAACCTGCGGACCTTCCTGCTCACCGACCTCATCCGGCGGACGGCCGAGCGGCGCGGGCTGCGGGTCAAGCTGGTGCAGAACATCACCGACGTCGGGCACCTGCAGGACGACACCGCCATCGACTCGACCGGCGAGGACAAGCTCCTCGCGCAGGCCCGGCTCGAGGACAAGAGCCCGTTCGCGATCGCCCGCTTCTACGAGGACGCCTTCCACCGCGACCTCGCGGCGCTCAACGTCCGGCCGGCCGACGCCTACCCGCGGGCCTCGGAGTGGATCCCGTCGATGATCACGCTGATCGAGCGGCTGGTCGCCAGCGGCAACGCCTACGTCGGCGACGACGGCACCGTCTACTTCGCCGCGCAGTCCTACGACGCGTACGGCCAGCTGTCCGGCAACCGGCTCGAGGACCTGCGCGCCGGGCACGGCGCGACCGGGGAGTCGGCCGCGACCGGCAAGCGCTTCCACGCCGACTGGGCGCTGTGGAAGCTGGCCGGCGCGCACCGCGAGATGACCTGGGACTCCCCCTGGGGCGCCGGCTTCCCCGGCTGGCACGTCGAGTGCTCGGCGATGTCGCTGGACCTGCTGGGCGACACCATCGACCTGCACACCGGCGGCATCGACCTGCGCTTCCCACACCACGAGGACGAGCGGGCGCAGTCGAACTGCGCTGTCGGGCACGAGGTGGTCGGGCACTGGGTGCACGGCGAGCACCTGCTGTTCGAGGGCCGCAAGATGGCCAAGTCGACGGGCAACGTCGTACTCGTCGAGGACGTCACCGCCCGCGGGCACGACCCGCTCGCGCTGCGGCTGGCCTTCCTGTCGTCGCGCTACCGCCAGCAGGCCAACCTGTCGTGGGAGTCGATCGCGGCCGCCGACGCCCTGATCACCCGCTGGCGGACGGCCGTCGCAGCGTGGGCCGAGTCGCCGTCGGAGGCGATCGCCCCGGCGTACCGGGACGAGGTGCTGGCCGCGTTCGAGGACGACCTCGACACCCCGAAGGCGCTGCAGGTGCTGCGCCGGCTCGAGAAGGACGACGAGGTCGCTCCGGGTGCCAAGTTCGAGACGTTCGCCTGGGCCGACACGCTGCTCGGCCTCGACCTGGCGCGGACGGTCGGGCAGCCGGTGGTCGCCGCCGCCCTGCCCGGGGGCGCGCAGTCGCTGCTCGACGAGCGGGCGGCCGCCCGGACCGGCAAGGACTTCGCCGCCTCCGACCGGCTGCGCGACGAGCTGGCCGCCCTCGGCGTCTCGGTCAAGGACACCAAGGCCGGCCAGGAGTGGTCCCTGGCCTGAGCCCGCCGGCACCTTCGGAACATCTCCGGCGCCAGGGTGCTGACGAACCGCCGAAGCCGTTCATCGGAGGGCGGCGGCGAGCTGCGCGGCCACCCTGGCCGGCTCGTGTCGGAGGTTGCCCGTGGTGAAGCGGAGCAGCAGCACCCGGTCGTGCCGGCCGGCGAGCTGCACCTCGTTCCCGCGCAGGACGTCGGCCTCCCAGGCGCTCACCGACCGGTGGTGCGCTGCGTCGACCTCCACGGCGACCCGCTGGTGCTGCCACCAGGCGTCGAGGTAGCGCAGCGAGCCGGCACGGACGGGTCGCTGAAGGCGGTCGGGGGCGGGCAGGCCGTGGCGCCGGACGAAGCGCAGGAACGCGAGCTCGCTGGCCGCGTGGGCCCCAGCTCGACGTCGTCCCGGACGGTCCGGACCGGTCTCGACGGCGGCAGGCTGCACGACTCGTCGAGCGCGCGCCGCAGGTCGGCCGGTCGCACCGCCCGTTGCTGCACCGCAGCGGTCAGCCGCCACTCCCCCGCGCGGTCGTGGGCTGCCCACGCCACGGCGTGCAGGACAGCGGGGGCGACGCGGAGCACCGGTGGCTGGAGGACGGGGTGGACGAGCCGGTCGAGCCCGCGCACCCGGCGGACGCGGATCCGCACGCCGCCGGGGAGCACCTGCGCAGCGACCCGGCGGTGCTCGGGCACGGCGACGTGCAGACCTGCGGCTCGGGCAGCGACAGCCCGTGGACGAGCAGCGCAGCATCACCGGACAGGGCCGCTCCCGCTCCGGCGTGGACAGCGGCCGCCCAGCGGCACTGGACCGGCGTCGGGTCGACGTCCTGCCCCACGACCACCCCGGCAGGACGGGCCGCCACCGGCCGCTGGCCACCCGCCACTGCCAGGCGTCAGGGCTGAGCCCGCCCGCGAGCGCCTGCCTCCGTTCCAGGACGCCCTCCTGCTGACGGAGCACGTTCGCCCAGGGCAGCGGCGAGGCCGAGCGGGCGACGGTCATGGCGCTAGGGTCGCCCCGCTCCGCGGTCAGCCGACGATGGTCCAGCCCTCCTGTGGACGGCGCGGTCGCGTCCGTCCGTGCGGGCAGGTCCGACCCTTCGCAGGTTCCTCGGCACCCTGGTGCGGAGAAGCTCCCAAGGTCAGGCGGCGGGTGGGGCCGACGGGGCCGGAGCGGGGGTCGGCGCGGCCGGGCGGGCCTTGGCCGGGGGCGGGCCGCAGATGAAGCGGGGCTCGGGCTTGTAGCGGGTCCGGAACGGCTCGCGCTCCACCACGCGCCCGCCGTCCACGAAGACGCGGGTCACGACGATGTCGAAGCCCTCCTCCCCCTGGGTGGCCGTGCAGTCGTCGCGCTGGACGTACTGGGTGCTGAAGTCGCGCAGCCGCGTCCGGGGGCCGGTCTCCGCGCGCACCTCGTCGTACCGCTTGGTGCCCCAGAAGGTGACCGTGATCGACGTGCCGGTGTAGGCGGTGGTGATGAGGACGCCGTGCGGGGTGTCGTTCTCGAAGATCAGGTCGGGCTTGGGGAAGCTGACCGTCGCCTCGCGACCGGGCGGGTAGCGGCTGATGTAGTAGCTGTGCGCCGAGTGGGTGATGTCCTTGAGACCGCTGAAGAACACGGCGTTCCACAGCGCGGTCGCGAACTGCGAGACACCGCCGCCGACCCGGTCGACGAACTCGCCCTCGAGGATCTGCGGCGCCTCGACGAACCCCCGGGCCCTGTCGCGCGGGCCGACGAAGCCGTTGAGGTCGAACTGCTCGCCGGGCAGGACGATCTGGCCGTTCACGATGTCGGCGATGCGGTGGATGTTCTCGACCCGGGGCCGGCAGCACGGGTGGTTGCTGGTGTACGAGCCGATCTCCTCGACGATGCCGAGGGTCTTGGCCTTTGCGGTGGTGATCCGGGCCGTCGCGGGTGACAGCTCTGCGGTGGCGGCGCGTGGTGCGGGCTCGGTGATCGCTCCGAGGACGGCGGACGCGAGGTCGGCCGGCGAGATGCTCGTGCCGTCTTTCGACGGGACGAGCACGGGCTTGCCGTCCTCGATCCGGAAGGTGGCGTCGACGGGCGGCTGCCCCACGGCGTCGAGCCGGTCGCGCAGCCGCTCGTGCAGCACCGCCTCGTCGAAGCGGGGCGTGAGCTCGCCGTCGTCGTCGGCCTCGATGCGCAGCGCCTTGGCGATGTCGATCGGCTCGACGTCGACCGTCCCGCCGGGAGCGCTGACGAGGACCGGCGCGGACAGCGCGGGGACGGCGACCTCGCGCAGCGCCCGCTCGACGTCCTCGGCGGTGGTCTCGACCTCGGTGACGTCGACCGGCACCTCGATCGGCGAGGTGCTCGGCCAGGCCTGGCGCACCGCGTCGACGGCGTCCTCGACCTCGAGCTCGCGCCCGGTGACCGGCAGCGCCGGGACGGGGACGGGCTCGGCGGTGAAGCGGACCGCACCCTCGCGCTCCTCCCGGTCGAACTCCTCCTTGAGCGCGGTGAGCGAGACCGACAGGGCCGCCTCGTCGACCGCGGTGACGGCGTCGACCTCGCGCTCGGACCCCACCAGTGAGCGCAGCCGACCGATCGGACCGACCGACAGTGCATCGGCGACGGTGGCCGCGGCGTCGACCGACAGCCCGGCGTCGTCCGGGTCGACGACCAGCTGCTCGCCGTCCGCCTCGAGCCGGACGGGGGCGGAGACGTCGAGGTCCTGCTCGAGCTTCCAGACCGCCTGCGCGCGGCTGAGGCCGCCGAGGTCGACGCCGGCGACGCGGGTGCCGTCGGGGACCTCGTCGCCGGCCAGGGCCGCGGTCGCTCCGAGGCCGAGGACGACGGCGGCGGCGAGCGCCCCTCCGGCGAGGGCGAGGGTGCGACGGGCAGGCACGGATGAGCTCCTGGGTCGTGGCGGAGGGCGCCCGGTCGGCGACCCGCGGCGTCCAGCCGGCCGCGACGGTGCGGGAGCCGGCGTCGAGGCCCCACCCTACCGAGCCGGGCCCCGCGAGCGACCGGTCTCAGACCCGGGCGCCCGACAGCCGCGCGTTGTCGATGACGATCGCGGCCGGTCCCTCGATCAGCTTCAGCGTCGACAGGGCCGTCTCGCCGAAGGCGTTCTTCACCGCGCTCGACAGCGCCAGGACGCCGACCACCGCGCCTCCTTGGCCGCGCAGCGGCATCGACAGGTAGGTCGCCATCGCGGCCTGCTCGGGGCTCGGGAGCTCCTCGACGTCGGTGACGACGGTGCCGCCGGCGTGCGCGACGAGCGTCGACAGCTCGGCGGCGCCGACCGGCTGCCCGCCGTACGACGACACCGCGTCGGCCGCGGCACCGAGGAACGCCTCGTAGTGCTCCTGCGCGGTGGGCCGGCCGACGGCGACGTAGGCCTGGCGCTCCTCGGCCAGCAGCACGGCGGCCAGGTCGTAGCCGACGAAGCGCTGCAGCACGCCGAGCAGGGCTGCCACGGAGGCCTCCAGCCCGTTGGCGGTCGCGGCGATGGCGGTGACGGCCTGCGCGACCGAGCTCTCGAACAGCTTGCGGTCGAGCAGGTCGCAGACCCGCGACAGGACGTCCTCCTCGGACAGCTCGAGCGGGTCGGCCTTGAGCGCCGGCCGTCCGCCCCGGGCGGCGGTGGCGCTGAGCAGCACCTCGTCGATCGTGGCGGCGAGCTCACCGGCCTCGAAGTCCTTGGTCAGGTAGCGGTCGACGCCGGCCTGGCCGGCCCAGTAGCGGTCGCTGGCCGCGTCGAGCGAGGTGAGCATGACGACGGGGACGTCCGCGGTCTGCCAGTCGTCCTTGAGCACGCGGGCGGCGATGAAGCCGGACACCCGCGGCATCTGGACGTCGAGCACCACCGCGTCCGGCTGGTGCTGGAAGACGAGCTGGACGGCGCCGATCCCGTCCTCGGCGGCGAGGACCTCGTGGCCCTCTCTGGTGAGCACGCTGGTGACGATCCTGCGCAGCGTCGGGCTGTCGTCAGCGATCACGATCTTGGCCATGTCATCTACCCACTAGTCGACGGACGGTGCGGACGAGCTCTTCCTGGTCGAACTCGTTCTTGAGCAGGTACGCCGAGCAGCCGGCGTCCAGGCCCTGCTGTCGCGCGTGGTCCTCTCCGCGCGAGGTCATGATGATCACCGGGACGTTCTCCCAGCCCTTGGTCCGGCGGATCGTGCGGGTGAGGTCGAAGCCGTCCATGCCGGGCATCTCGACGTCGGAGAGCACCAGGTCGGCCGGGTCGTCGCGCAGCCGGGCCACGCCGTCCAGGCCGTCGACGGCGGTCTCGACCTGGTAGCCGGCGCCCTCGAGAATGACCCGCTCGAGCTCGCGCACGCCGACCGAGTCCTCGACGACGAGCACCCGCGGACGGCGGGCGACCGGGGCGGCGGCCCGGGCGGTGCGCGGCCGGACGCTGGCGGCGACGCCGGGGTTCGAGCCGATGACCCGCTCGGCCAGCTCGCGCAGGTCGAGCAGGCAGACGACGCTGCCGTCGCCGTCGATGGTGGCGCCGGCGATCGCCGGCACCCGACCGAGGAAGGAGTCGAGGTCCTTGACGACCAGCTCGCTCTCGCCCTCGAGCCGGTCGACGGCCCAGGCGACCTGGCTGCCGGTGCCGTGCCGCACGACCAGCGCGGCCTTCGCCGTCTCGCCGGGCGCGCGGGACAGCCCCAGGGCGGCACCGAGGTCGAGCAGCGGGAGCGAGACGCCGTGCCGGACGACGACGGTCGCGCCGGCCATGGTGTGGACCTCGGCGTCGCGCAGCGACAGCGACTCGACGACGCCAGGGACGGGCACCGCGTACCGCTCGTCGCCGACCCGGGCCAGCAGGCACCGCAGCACACCGAGGGTGACCGGGAGGGTGAGGACGAACGACGTCCCCTGCCCCGCCTCGCTGCGCACCTCGACCGAGCCGCCGAGCTCCTCGACGGCGTCGCGGACGACGTCGAGCCCGACCCCGCGACCGGAGGTCTCGGTGACGGTGGCGGCGGTCGAGAAGGCCGGGGTGAACAGCAGGTCGAGCAGCGGCGGGCCGGACAGCACCGAGTCGGCGGCCAGCAGCCCGAGCTCGACCGCCTTGGCACGCACCCGCGCCTCGTCGACGCCAGCGCCGTCGTCGGAGACCTCGAGCACGACCGTGCCGGCGACGCCGCGGGCGGTGACCCGCACGACCGCCTCGTCGAGCTTGCCGACCCGGGCCCGCGCGACCGGGTCCTCGCAGCCGTGGTCGACGGCGTTGACCACCAGGTGCTTGAGCGCGTCGGCGACGCCGTCCAGAACCTGCTTGTCGATCTCGACGTCCTCGCCGGCGGTCTCGAGCCGGACGAGCTTGCCGCTCGCCTGGGCGACGTCGCGGACGATGCGCGGCAGCGCGGCGAAGACCCGCCGGACCGGGACCATCGCCAGGCCCATCGCGCCGTCACGCACCAGCGCCATGCCGCCACGGTGGCCCTCGACCAGCTCGCGCAGGCCGCGGACGGCGCCCGACAGCTCGTCGCCGACGCCGACCAGGCGGTGCAGCGCGAGGGCGACGTCCGGGGGCAGCGTGCTCGAGCTGCGCAGGGTGGCCTGGCGCAGCGTGGCGGTCCAGCGGGCCTGCTCGGCGGCCAGCGACAGCAGGGAGCCGGTGGTCTGCTCGATGCGACGGGCGCCGAGGTCGGCCTCGCCGACGACGTCGAGCAGCTCGTAGACCTTGCTGGCCGCGACGCGCACCGAGTCGCTGCCGGGCCGGACGACCTCGGCGGGCGTGGCCGGGACGACGGTGGGTCGGACCACGACGGCCGGCGCGGCCACCGGCAGCTCGGGCGCGACCTGCGGGG
>JAOPVV010000306.1 GCA_025966005.1 Frankiales bacterium | reverse complement strand
TGCGCGCCCAACTGCCCGACCTCGGCGTCGTGATGCTGACCAGCTACAGCGACGACGAAGCGCTGTTCCAGGCGATCATGGCCGGCGCTGCCGGCTACCTGCTCAAGCAGATCCTCGGCCAGGACCTGGTGACGGCCGTGCGCACGGTCGCCGCCGGTGGCTCGTTGCTGGACCCGGCCGCCACCGCGGCGGTCCTCGCCCGAATGCGGCGGGCCACCGAGCCTGCGGGGCCGCTGGCCGGGCTCAGCGAACAGGAGCGCACCGTGCTGGACCTGATTGGTGAGGGCCTGACCAACCGGCAGATCGGAGAGCGGATGTTCCTCGCCGAGAAGACGGTGAAGAACTACGTGTCCCACCTCCTGGCGAAGCTGGGCATGGAGCGGCGCACCCAGGCGGCGATCCTCTCCACCGAGCTGAAGGCCCCCGCGCCGGGCCGGTCCACGGGCCGCTGAGCCGCTCAGGTGGGCAGTGCGGCGTGCCAGCGAAGGCGGGTCCCGCCGTCGGCCAGGCGCACGGCAGTGACGCCACCCCGGCTGAGGCGGGCTCGCTCCTTGAGGTTGCGCAGCCCGCTGCGCGGTGCCTCCGGGTCGATGCCCCGGCCGTTGTCAGCCGCCTGAACTGACGCTAGACCCTGTGAGCTGGGCGACAACGCGAAAGCGCCCCTGGCCGGCCTTGGCCCTGCCACTCAGCCGCGCTGATGCGGATCGGCCCCGAGGTGCTCAGCAGCCTCGTCATCGGACGAGTCCGTCGTGGATGCAGCGTCCAACCCGGCGATCAGCGCCAGCCCGGCAACCGTCGCTCCGGAAGCTGCGGACACCGCCCCAGCGGCTGGAAGCCCAGCCACAGCAGTTCGGCGGCCTCGAACGAGACCAGCACCACGCCGGCGAACACGGACAGGGCGCGTGCTCCGGGGCCGGCATGCCACTGCCACGACCCGGTGAGCAGCTACCCACCGCCGACCTGGGTGCCCAGCAACACCCCCAGCAGACGGTCATCCGCAAACGGGCTGCCGTGCAGCGCGGCAGGGTCTGCAGCGACCAGTGAACCGTCCGGGGCGATGGTCAACAGCAACCCGCCGGTGACTGCGGTCGCACCGGTGAACAGCTTCAGTCCGACGAGAACCCGGCCCGGACGGTCCCACCGGCCTGGACGGCGTCGGCGGCGTAGGCGGGGCGACGGCTTCGGCAGCGTCCGGTAGAGACGACTGTCGCGAACGGTGGCGTCCATGCACGCCACCTGGGCCAGCCTGCCTTCATCAGTCAGGGGCGGACGTTCTGCCGGGGAGGGGAACGTATCCCGAGCGCTGAGGCGGCCGGATGACCGCCTCCGCCCTCGAGCGGGGGCGCAGACATGATGTGCGGCCGTTGCCCTGGCGTTCTCCTCCTGACCGAGGCGTAGGCGGCAGTGTCGTGCGCGGCCCGCTGTTGCGGTTTCGGTACCTGCCACTGTTCGTGTTCGTCGTCGACTACAACTCCGCCGGACGCGGTCTGGCTGGCGTCGCCCTGACCGCCATGGTCTTCGCAGTAGCCGGCACAGTCGGGCAGTCGCTGCTGCTCACATGGCTGTTCGACCACACCCGGGGAAGTGTGCTGCTCGCTGTGGTCTCGCATGCCTCGCTGAACGCCGGTTGGAAAATTGTCGCGGTCAGCCGGCAGGCATCGATCAGTGTCTTCCCGGGCATCGCAGGGCGGGGCGCGGTGGCTGCTGTGGCGACGCGTGGAGCCGCGGCCATAGAACACCCTGGTGATCCGGACACCTCGATGAGCCGGCGTCCTCGGCGGCGCCCGGCTGACGACCGGCCCTCGCTCTTCCCGGCTGTCGATCCGCCCATCCGTGCCGGGTCCAACGGAAACTCGGACGATCTCGCCAGCTCACTCCGCCGGCCCGGCAGCTGTTGCCGGTCGGACTGCTCGCTGCATGATCCGGCGGAGGTCGGCCGCGAAGCGAGTGGCTGGTGCACCGTCGACGACGTTGTGGTCGATGCTCACGGTGAGGTCGAGCACCTCGACCGTCGCGATGTGCCCGTCGACCACCACCGGGCTGGTGCTGATCCCGCCGACCACGACGGCCAGGGATGCGAGGCTGGGTGGAGCGATCGCGAAGCCGCCGCCGCCGGCGAACATGCCCAGGCCGGTAACCTGCACCGTGCCGATCATGTCGTGCACACGGCGGGAGCGGCTCATCACGGCGTACATCCCTCGATAGAGGCCCGGGACCCGTCCCAGCGTGGGTGCGAGCGTGTCGAGCAGCCGCCCGTTTCCGGTGCTGGACGGGTGGGCCTTGACGGCCCGGATCTCCGCGCTGATCTCGACGACGCTGCGGATGTCGGCGTCCCGAACGACATGGACCAGACCGAATGGTCCCTGGTGGGTCGGCACCTCGATCAGTACCTGGATGTCCACGTGATGGTGCTCGACGAGACGCCCGCGCCAGTCGCGGTAGGCGTGTACCTGCGGATGGGCAGCCGCTGCCCGCCCCACGCAGGCGACGACGTAGGCAGTCAACGACAGCGGCGGGTCGGTCTCGGCGAGCGTCCGCCGAGCGGTGGTCAGGTCGACCTGGAACAGCCCGGTCATGGGCACCATCCGCCTGCCGGCGCGCACGGCCGCGGTGACCAGTCGCCGACTCGACGGGAACGGTCGTGAGGTGACGCCGCGCTCCCGGGCGGGCACGGCGTCCTCCGCCGCGGACGTCTCCCGCGATCGGTCGGTGGCCTCAGCCGCGCACATGGCGCGATCCTCGGAGCAGTGCTGCGCCCATCCCGATGAAGGCGGCCGCGGGGACTAGTTCGGCGATGGTCCGCAGGAGCGTGGGGAGTCCCGATGCGGCGGCGACGAGCACGACTCCCACGACGAGGCAGCCCCCCGTCCACGTGGGGAAGACTCGCGCTCGCACGACGGCGATGCCGAAGGCCACCCCGCCGATCAGCATGATCAGTCCGTGGACGACCATCCACGACCCGAACGCCGTCGTCACCCCGTGGTAGTCGGGCGTGTGCGCAACGAGTGCGTAGACGACGGTGCTGGTGAAGAACACGTAGGAGTAGGCGTAGGCCGCCGCTCCGAAGAGCCCGAGCCGACCGATGTGCGGTCGTTGCCCGGCGTAGAGCCCGAGGACGAAGAGCGGGACGGCAGCCTCGGCGGCGTAGGTGAGCGCCAGACGAAGCTCCGAGAACTGTCCCTGTCCGACCTCCAAGATGTCCGAGGCGAGGTACAGGACGGAGAACGCGATGGCGACCAAGCCGACCGGCTTCGCCAGCCAGGTAGGTGGCCCGGCGATCCTGATGTCCCGACGATGCGCACCGGTCTCCGAACCCGCCTGCAGGTTCGACGGGCCGGCGTCGTCAGCGCGGGTCACGTCCGAGCCGCCGGCCGGCGCGACGGAGGGGCGACCTTCTCGGCCCGCTGTTTGACGCTGCGCAACATCGCGCGGAGCATCGCGAAGTCGCCCATCTCCATCAGCACGCAGCCGAAGAGTGCCATCAGGGGGTGCTCGCGCCACTGGTACACGGCATGGATCCGGGTGACCAGACGCGTGGCGCCGTGCCCGTCCGGCGTCAGTTGCCAGGCCCAGCTGCTGTCCGGCTTTGCCCACAGCAGCCGGTGATCAACCTCGAAGGACCGCACCTGGAACGCCGTCCGGTCGGTGGGCGTCGCCGCTGGAGACATCGGCACCCACTGGCCGAGCTCGAGCTGCTGGAAGGCGGGCAGGATCGTGGTCGCGCTCGGGCGGGCGAGGTTGTCGAGCAG
>JAOPVV010000285.1 GCA_025966005.1 Frankiales bacterium | reverse complement strand
CGGCGGCGCCAGCGGCGTCGCCGCCGGCAGCGGCGCCGGGCGCACCAGGTCGGCCATCAGGTCGGCGGTGAGGTCGGCCTGCAGGTCGGTCCTGCTGCTCATGCGGGCACCTTCGCGGCGTAGGAGGCGAGCAGCTCGTCGGCGAGGGCCCGGTAGGCCACCGCCACGCTGCTCGAGGGGGAGGACAGGACGACCGGGCGCTTGGCCAGGGTGGCGCTCGGGACGCGGCGCGACAGCGGGATGCGGGTCTGCAGGACGGGGAGCTCGGTGCCCTCCAGCGCGCCGGCGACCTCGCGAGCGGCCTTGCCGCCGGCGTCCCACAGCGAGCAGGCGACGCCGACCAGCACGGCGGTGGTGTTCTCGAACCGCCGGTGCTGCTCCAGGAACGCCGCGACCCGCGCGGCCCCGAGGGCCGAGCCGGGGTCGCTGGTGAACACCGTCAGGACGCTGTCGGCCGCAGCGACCGCCGCGAGCGTGAGGTTGCCGAGGTCGCCGTGGGTGTCGATGACGACGTGGTCGTACTCGGCGAGCAGCGGCCGCAGCACCCGGCGGATGCCTGTGACCAGCCCGCCCTGCGCAGCCAGCGCCACACCGACCGCCTCCAGCGAGGGGTGCGCCGGCAGCAGGTCGAGCCCCGGGGCGACGTCGCGCCGGACCACGGCGCAGGGGTCGAGGTCGGGGTCCTCGAGCAGCCCCGCCAGGCTGTCCTCGCGGCTCTTGGCCACGACGCCGAAGGCGCGTCCGAGGCTGTCCTGCGGGTCGGCGTCGACCGCCAGCACCCGGCCGGTGGCGGCGAGCGCCGCCGCCAGGTTGGCCGCGGTCGACGTCTTGCCCACCCCGCCCTTGGACGAGCAGACGGCCAGCCTCATGCATCCCCCCGGGGAGTCGGAAGGCCCCATCCTCGCAGGCCGGTAGCGTCCGGACGGTGAGCGTCGCCGTCCGTGTCATCCCGTGCCTCGACGTCGACGCCGGCCGGGTGGTCAAGGGCGTCAACTTCCGCGAGCTCGTCGACGCCGGCGACCCGGTCGAGATGGCCCGGCTCTACGACGCCGAGGGCGCCGACGAGCTGGTCTTCCTCGACATCACCGCGAGCAGCGGCAGCCGCGAGACGACCTACGACGTCGTCCGGCGCACCGCCGAGCAGGTGTTCATCCCGCTGACCGTCGGCGGGGGAGTGCGCTCGCCCGACGACGTCGACCGGTTGCTGCGGGCGGGCGCCGACAAGGTCGGCGTGAACACCGCCGCCGTCGCCCGGCCCGAGCTGCTGCGCGAGATCTCCCAGCGCTTCGGCAACCAGGTGCTGGTCCTGTCGGTCGACGCGCGCCGCGTCGTCGACGGGCCGCCGACCCCCAGTGGCTTCGAGGTGACCACGCACGGCGGGCGCCAGGGCACCGGCGTCGACGCCGTCGAGTGGGCGCAGCGCGGCGAGGAGCTCGGCATCGGCGAGGTGCTGCTCAACTCGATGGACGCCGACGGCACGCGCGCCGGCTTCGACGTCGAGCTGCTGCGGGCCGTGCGGGCGCAGGTGAGCGTGCCGGTCATCGCCAGCGGTGGCGCCGGGCGGCTCGAGGACTTCGGCCCGGCCGTCGACGCCGGCGCCGACGCGGTGCTCGCGGCGAGCGTCTTCCACTTCGGCCAGCTGAGGATCGGCGAGGTCAAGGACGCCCTGCGCGCGTCCGGGTACACCGTCAGGTGAGGGTCGCGGCGGGCGTCGACGGCGGGCCGCAGGCCTGGCGGGCCGTGGCGGTCGCGTTCACCGCCATGTTCACGACCTTCGGCGTGGCGTACGGGTTCGGGGCCTTCCTGGTCCCGATGTCGCAGGACCTCGGCACCGGGCGCGGGGCGACGGCGACCGTGTTCTCCCTCACCACGCTCGCGCTGTTCGGCCTGGGCGCGCTGTCCGGCGCGGCCGTCGACCGGGTCGGGCCCCGCCGGGTCGTGCTGCTCGGTGCGGTCTCGCTCGGCCTGGGGCTGGTCGTCGTCTCGCGCGCCACCTCTCTGTGGCAGGCCCTGCTCGGCCACGGGCTCGGCGTGGGGCTGGCCGTGGCCTGCTGCTACGTCCCGCTGGTCGCGGTCGTCGGCGGCTGGTTCCAGGCGCGTCGCACGCTTGCCGTGGGCGTGGCCGTCAGCGGCATCGGGCTCGGCACGCTCGTCGGTGCGCCCGTCGCCGCCGCCCTCATCGACGCGGTCGGCTGGCGCGACGCCTACCTCGTCCTGGCCGCCGCGGGCACCTCGGTCCTGCTGCTGTGTGCGCTGCTCGTCCGGGCGGCGCCGGTGCACCTCGATGCGGTGCACGTGCCGCTGCTGCCGCGGCTGCGCACGCCCGTTTACCTCAAGCTGTACGGCGCCGGGCTGCTGCTCTCGGTCGGTCTGTTCGTGCCCTTCGTCCACCTGCCGTCGTACGCGGTCGACCGCGGCGCGAGCACGGTCGCGGGCGCCGCGCTGGTCGGTGTGATCGGCGCGGCGAGCGTCGTCGGGCGTCTGGCGCTCGGCGCGGCGGCTGGCCGGCTCGGGGTGCTGCGGACCTACCAGGGCTGCTTCGCCCTCATCGCGGGCAGCTTCGCCGTCTGGCTCGCCGACCTGCGCGGCGACGGGTCGTACGCCGTGCTCGTGGTGTTCGCGGTGCTGCTCGGCGTCGGCTACGGCGGCTTCGTCGCCCTCGGCCCGCCGCTGGTCGCCGAGGTGTTCGGCGTCCAGGGCCTCGGCGGGCTGCTGGGCGTGCTCTACACCTCCGCCGCGTTCGGCTCCGCGGTCGGCCCGCCGCTGGCCGGAGCGCTGATCACCGCCAGCGACGGGTACGGCAGCAGCGTCACCGGCGCCCTCGCCGTGCTCGGCCTGGCGCTGGCCGTCGTCCTGCGGGTGGGAACACGTCGGACCCCGGTGGTGTCCTGAACGAGGAGACATGACAGGACCGTGACGGACGGAGACGCGTGACCGAGCCCCAGCCCCCCGCGCCCCGGGGCGTGATCCGACGAGGGCTCGGCGTGCTGTGGGTCGCCGTGCAGGAGCAGCCCCGGATCTTCGCGGTCGCGACGGTCGGCAGCGCGCTGTTCGCGCTGACGACGATCGGCCAGGCGTACGTCTTCGGCGCGATCACCAAGGAGGTGATCGTCCCGAGCATCCGCGACGGCGAGGCCGGCCGGGCCTCGCTGGCGGTCGCCTTCGTCGCGATCATGGTCACCGCGGTGCTGAAGGTCGTGGGGATCATCGCCCGCCGGCTGGGCGCCGGGATCATGCAGTACCGGCTGCAGGCGACCTACCGCCGCCGGGTCACCCGCCGCTACCTCGAGCTGCCACTGTCCTGGCACCAGGAGCACCCGACCGGTGAGCTGCTGTCGAACGCCAACAGCGACGTCGAGGCCACCTGGTACCCCATCGCCCCGTTCCCGTTCGCGGTCGGCGTGATCGTCATGCTGGTCACGACGCTCGGGCTGCTGCTCGTCACCGACCCGGTGCTGGCGCTGGTCGGCTCGATCGTGTTCCCCGCGATCGCGGTGCTGACCGTCGTCTACTCGCGGCGCATGTCGCCCCTGATGACCCGGGCGCAGCAGCTGCGCGGCGAGGTCAGCGGCATCGCGCACGAGTCGTTCGACGGTGCGCTGGTCGTCAAGACCCTCGGTCGCGAGCGCGACGAGACCGACCGCTTCCGCGCGCGCAGCGAGGAGCTGCGCGACGTCATGACCGCTGTCGGACGGGTGCGCGGCACCTTCGACCCGGTCATGGAGGCGCTGCCCGTCGTCGGCGTGCTGGCCGTGCTGCTCGCCGGCACCAGCCGGGTCGGCAGCGGTGACATCAGCCCTGACCAGCTGGTCCGCGTCGCCTACCTGTTCACCCTGCTGGCCTTCCCCGTCCGGGCGATCGGCTGGGTGCTCAACGAGCTGCCCCGCAGCGTCGTCGGCTGGGACCGCGTCCAGCGCGTTCTGCAGGCCACCGGCGCGCAGGAGCACGGCGCCGCCGTGCTCGACCCCGACGGCGGACCGACGTCGCTGTCGGTCGAGGCCGTGTCGTTCGCGTACGGCGACGCCGACGTGCTGCGCGAGGTGGCCTTCGACGTCCGGCCTGGCCGCACGGTGGCCCTGGTCGGCCAGACCGGCTCCGGCAAGTCGACGCTGGCGTCGGTGCTGGTGCGGCTGCTCGACCCCGACACCGGGCGGGTCGTCTACGACGACGTCGATGTCCGCACCCTCGCGCCCGGGGCCCTGTCGGAGGTCGCCTCGCTCGTCCCGCAGTCGACGTTCCTGTTCGACGACACCGTGCGCGGCAACGTCACGCTCGGGGCCGACCTGCCCGACGCCGACGTGTGGGCCGCGCTGCGCACCGCCCAGGCCGACGGCTTCGTCGCCGCCCTGCCCGACGCCCTCGACACCGTCGTCGGCGAGCGCGGCACGACCCTGTCGGGCGGTCAGCGCCAGCGCCTCGCGCTGGCCCGCGCCGTCGTGCGACGCCCACGGCTGCTGGTGCTCGACGACGCGACGAGCAGCGTCGACCCGCAGGTCGAGCAGCGCATCCTGGCCGGGCTGCGCGAGTCCGGCTCGGCGTCCACGGTCGTCGTCGTGGCCTACCGCCGGGCCACCATCGCGATGGCCGACGAGGTCGTCTTCGTCGAGGACGGCCGGGTCAGCGCCCGCGGCACCCACGACGAGTTGCTGCAGACCTCCGCGGGCTACCAGGACCTGGTCCACGCCTACGAGCGGGCCGAGGCCCAGCGCGCCGAGGACGTCCGCGACGCCCTCGCCGCCGCCGAGAGCGAGGTGACCGCGTGACCGTCGCCGCCGACCACGACGAGGAGCAGCTCGACCTGCCCGGGGCCGCCGGGACGATGGACAGCCGCGGCAAGCAGCGCGGTGCGTTCGCGACGCTGGCCCACGGCATCCGCCTGACCCCCGAGTTCCGCGAGGGGCTGGTCGTCACGCTGCTGCTCGCCCTCGTGGCGACCGGTGGGCGCGTGGTCGTCCCGGTCGCCGTCCAGCAGACGATCGACAACGGCCTCATGGGCGACGGCGGCCCCGACCTCGGGCTCGTCCGGCTGGCCTGCGGCCTGGCCCTGCTCGCGGTCCTCGTGACCGCGTTCGCGAACTTCCTCACCAACGTCCGGCTCTACCGCACCACCGAGCGCGGGCTGTCGGCGCTGCGGGTGCGCGCGTTCCGCCGGGTGCACGACCTGTCCGTGCTGCACCAGGCCGCTGAGCGCCGCGGCTCGCTGGTCTCCCGCGTCACGAGCGACGTCGACACGATGAGCACCTTCATGCAGTGGGGCGGGCTGCTCATCGTCGTCTCCGCGGCGCAGCTGACCCTCGCGACGGTGCTGATGCTGTTCTGGTCCTGGCAGCTGACGCTGCTGGTCTACGTCTGCTTCCTGCCGCTCGTGCTCTCGGTCAAGGTCTTCCAGCAGCGGCTGCAGGAGGCCTACGGCGTGGTGCGCGCCCGCGTCGGCGAGATGCTCGGCGCCGTCGCGGAGACCGTCGTCGGCGCGCCGGTGATCCGCGCGTACGGCGTGCAGGACCGCACCGCCGCGCGGATCGACGCCGCGGTCGACGCGACCCGGGCTGCGCAGGTCCGGGCGCAGCGGATCGCCGCGGTCACCTACTCCACCGGCGAGCTCGTCGCCGCCCTGGCGACCGGCATGGTCGTGGTCGTCGGCGTGCTGCTGGGCGTGGCCGGCGAGATCACCACCGGACGCCTCGTCGGCTTCCTGTTCCTCGTCACCCTGTTCGTACAGCCCGTCCAGGTGGCGACCGAGGTCCTCAACGAGGCCCAGAACGCCGTCGCCGGGATGCGCCGGGTGCTGGGCGTGCTCGACACCCCGACCGACGTCGCCGACCCGGGCGACGGCGGGCGGGCGCTGCCCGACGGGCCGATCGGCGTCCGCTTCGAGCAGGTCTCGTTCGCCTACCCGGGCGGCCCGGAGGTGCTGCACGCGGTCGACCTCGAGCTCACCGCCCGCACCCGGGTCGCCGTCGTCGGCGAGACCGGCAGCGGCAAGACCACCTTCGCCAAGCTGCTCACCCGCCTGATGGACCCGACCCGCGGGCGGGTGCTGCTGTCCGGCGTCCCGCTCGACGAGGTGCGCTTCGACTCGCTGCGCGCGCGGGTGGTCATGGTCCCGCAGGACGGCTTCCTGTTCGACTCCACCGTCGCCGACAACGTGCGCTTCGGCGCCCCGGGCCTGTCCGACGACGACCTCGTCGACGCGTTCGCGGCGCTGGGCCTGGCCGACTGGCTCGAGCAACTGCCCCACGGCGTGCACACCGAGGTCGGGGAGCGCGGCGAGAGCCTGTCGGTGGGGGAGCGCCAGCTCGTCGCCATCGCCCGCGCCTACGTCGCCGATCCCGACGTGCTCGTCCTCGACGAGGCGACGAGCGCGGTCGACCCGGCCACCGAGGTGCGCCTGCAGCGGGCCCTCGACTCGCTCACCCGCGGACGCACCACGCTGGCCATCGCGCACCGGCTCTCGACCGCGGAGGCCGCCGACGAGGTCCTGGTCGTCGACGCCGGCGTCGTGGTCCAGCGCGGCCCGCACTGCGACCTGGTCGCGGTCGAGGGCGTCTACCAGCGGCTGCACGCCAGCTGGGTCTCACAGTCCCGCTGACGCCGTCCCGGGGCAGCACCTGCGCGGACGCAGCGCGGAGCATGCGGTCCGGCAGGAACGCCACGGCCGTCGCGCGACGTTGCTCCTCTCGACGCACCTACCAGGAGGTCCCGCATGTCGCTGTTCAGCAAGGTCGCGAAGCTCGCCAGCTCCCCCCAGGGCCGGGCGGCCATCGCCAAGGCCAAGGACGCCGCCAACGACCCCAGGAACCGGGCCAAGATCGACGACCTGGTCGGCAAGGTCAAGGCCAAGGGCGGCCAGCGCCCGGCTACGCCGCCGCCCACCCCGCCCGTGACCGAGGTCCGGGCCGAGCAGGTGCGGCCGGCCCCCGTCGACCCCGGCCAGGCCCCACGCACGTAGGCGGTCCGCCGGGGTGGCACGGCTGCACCACACCGATCCCGGCGACCCGCGCGGCACGCCCACCGGTCGACCGCGCTCTTCCGGTCCGGTGCCTCCAGGTCACCGCGGGACGTCCTGGCTCGTGCCGCACGGGGGACGGCAACCGGGGTGACGCGCCCTGGCAGACTGGTTCCATGACCAGCGCCGTCCGTCCGACCGACCTCGATCCGGCCGTCGCCGCCCGCCTCAAGCGCGACGCCGACGGCCTCGTCGTGGCGGTGGCGCAGCAGCACGACACCGGTGAGGTGCTGATGGTCGGCTGGATGGACGACGAGGCCCTGCACCGCACGCTCACCACCGGCCGTTGCACCTACTGGTCGCGCAGCCGGCAGGAGTACTGGGTCAAGGGCGAGACGTCCGGCTCCCAGCAGTGGGTGCAGTCCGTCGCGCTCGACTGCGACGGCGACACGCTGCTGGTCCGGGTCGACCAGGTCGGCGGCGCCTGCCACACCGGCGACCGCACCTGCTTCGACGCGACGCCGCTCGACGCGGTCGTCGGCGTCCGCCCGGCATGACGACGGCTCCCACCGCCGCGAGCGCCACCACCGCCGCGAGCGCGGCGCCGGCCACCACGACACGTGAGCAGTACGCCGCGCTGACCGGCGCCGTCCGCCCCGTCACCCGACGGCTGCTGGCCGACGCCGAGACCGCCGTCGGCGTCTACCGCAAGCTGGCCCACAACCGGCCGGGCACCTTCCTGCTCGAGTCCGCCGAGCAGGGCCGCTCGTGGTCGCGCTGGTCGTTCGTCGGTGTGCGTTGCGCCGGGGTACTCACCGAGCGGGACGGCAGGGCGGTGTGGCTCGGCCAGGGGCTGCCCACCACCAGCGACGACCCGCTCGAGGCGCTCGAGCAGGCCGACCTCATGCTGCGCAGCGCCAAGCCGGAGGGCGCGCCGCCGCTCACCGCAGGCCTGGTCGGCTACCTCGGCTACGACGTCGTGCGCCGGCTCGAGCGGCTGCCCTCGACCGCACCCGACGAGACCGGCATGCCCGAGATCGCGATGATGCTCGTCGCCGACCTCGCCGTCCTGGACCACAGCGACGGCACCGTCCTGCTCATCGCGAACGTGCTGCCCGGGGCCGACGAGGCGACCGCGTACGACGACGCGGTCGCCCGGCTCGACGCCATGACCGCCGACCTCGCCGCCCCCGCGGCCACCGCTGTCGCGACGCTCGACATGGGCGCCCGGCCCGAGGTGCGCCGCCGCACCAGCGCCGCCGACTACGAGGCCGCCGTCGACGTCGGCCGCGAGCACATCCGGGCCGGCGACGTGTTCCAGGTCGTACTCAGCCAGCGGTTCGAGGTCGACACCGACGTCGACGCGCTCGACGTCTACCGGGTGCTGCGCACCAGCAACCCCTCGCCGTACATGTACCTGCTGCGCTTCGAGGGGGCGAGCTCGCCCTACGACGTCGTCGGCTCCTCGCCGGAGGCGCTCGTGACGGTCACCGGCGACCGCGCCGTCGTCCACCCGCCGGCGGGCACCCGGCCGCGCGGCGCCACGCCGGAGCAGGACGCGCTGCTCGCCGAGGGTCTGCGCCTGGACCCCAAGGAGCAGGCGGAGCACGTCATGCTCGTCGACCTGGCCCGCAACGACCTCGGCCGGGTCTGCGTCCCCGGCACCGTCGACGTCACCGACTTCATGCGGGTCGAGCTGTACAGCCACGTCATGCACCTGGTGTCGACCGTCTTCGGCCGGCTGCAGCCCGGGCGCAGGGCGCTGGACGTCCTGCGCGCCACGTTCCCGGCCGGCACGGTCAGCGGCGCACCCAAGCCGCGGGCGATGGAGATCATCGAGGCGCTCGAGCCGTCGCGCCGGTCGCTGTACGCCGGCACCGTCGGGTACGTCGACGCCGGCGGCGACATGGACATGGCGATCGCCATCCGCACCGCCGTGCTGCACCAGGGCGTCGCCTACGTGCAGGCGGGAGCGGGGATCGTCGCCGACAGCGACCCGGCGTCCGAGCAGGCCGAGTGCGAGAACAAGGCCGCAGCCGTCCTGCGCGCGCTCGCCGTCGCCGCGACGCTGCGTCCGGCCTAGGGCGGGAGTCGTGCGCACCGACCGCGTGACCTCGTCCCGCCGCGAGCTGACGGTCGCGGTGCTGCTCTGCCTGCTGGGGGCGGCCCTGGTGCTCGTCGCCGCCGGCAGCCCCTGGTCGCGGGTCGAGGTGGCGGCCACCGGCCTGGCCGGCGCCCGCACCGTCGAGGTCACCGGCAACGAGGTCGTCCCGGGCGTCCGCGCGCTCGGCCTGGTCGGGCTGGCGGGTGTGGTCGCCCTGGCCGCCACGCGCCGCACCGGGCGGACACTGGTCGGGCTCGTCCTGGTCGTGGTCGGTGTCGGGGCCGTCGCGGCCGTGGTCGGCGCCGACACCGCCCCGGCCCTGCTGGCGAAGGCGGCCGAGGGCGGTGGCCAGGCTGGGGACGGGCGATCCGGCACCGGCTGGCGGGCGGTCGCCGTCGCGGGAGGGGTCCTGCTCGCGCTGGCCGGCCTGGTCGTCGCGGCCCGGGGACGC
>JAOPVV010000268.1 GCA_025966005.1 Frankiales bacterium | reverse complement strand
GTGCCGGCGGCGCCGCCGAGGTCGTGCCGGGCGGCCTGCAGCTCGGCGAGGAACGCGCCGGCGTCGACGGGGCGGGCCGCCGGGTCGCGGCGGGTGGCGCGCACGACGAGGTCGTCGAGGGCGGCGGGGATGCCGCTGACCATCGTGCTCGGCGGCGGGACGTCCTCGTGGACGTGCCGGAACAGCACGGACATCGGGTTCTCGGAGCTGTACGGCGGCGATCCGGTGAGCAGTTCGAACAGCAGGATCCCGGCGGCGTACACGTCGGTGCGGGTGTCGGCCCGGCCGTGCTCGACCTGCTCGGGTGCGAGGTAGGCGACGGTGCCGATGATCAGCCCGGCCGTGGCGGTGAGGCTGCTGGTCTCGACCGCCCTGGCCAGCCCGAAGTCGGCGACCTTGATGCGTCCGTCGTCGCCGAGCAGGACGTTCTCGGGCTTGACGTCGCGGTGCACGAGCCCGGCGCCGTGAGCTGCCGCCAGCGCCCGCAGCACCGGCTCCAGCAGGGCGATGGCGCGCGCCGGCGGCAGCGGTCCCTCGTCGACGACGACGTCGCGCAGCGTGCGTCCCGCGACGTGCTCCATCACCAGGTACGCGGTGCGGGTCGCCGGGTCGGTGCCCTGGTCGTGGACGGCGACGACGTCCGGGCTCGACAGCCGGGCGGCGGCGCGCGCCTCGCGGGCGAAGCGCTCGACGAAGTCGGGGTCCTCGGCGAGCGCCGGGCGCATCACCTTCACGGCGACGGTGCGGTCCAGGCGGGTGTCGGTGGCGACGTAGACCGTGGCCATCCCGCCGCGGGCGATCGCGGAGTCGAGCCGGTAGCGGCCGTCGAGGAGCAGCCCGACGAGGGCGTCGGGACCGCTGCCCGTCGGCACGCCCGGGCCGTTCCCGACGGTCGTGTCCACGGCGGCCATCCTAGGTCGGGCGCCGCGACCCGGTGATCAGGCGCGCTGGCGCCGCCCCCGGGCTCAGCCGTTGGCGAAGCGCTTGCGCAGGATGCTGATGCTGCGGATGTAGTCACGCGTCTGCGGCAGGATCCCCTGGCGCGCGATGGACCCGGCGCCCTGGTAGTAGCCCGCGAGCAGCCGGTCGGTGGTCGGCGTCGAGCGCTGCAGCTGGCGCAGCAGCAGCACACCGGCGGTGATGTTGTCCTGGGTCTTGAGCAGGTCGAGCGAGCGGCCGTGCTGGCGGGCGATGACCCGGCCGGTGGCCGGCAGCACCTGCATGACGCCGATCGCGTTGACGCCCGAGACGACCCGCTGCTGGAAGCCGCTCTCGTGGTAGGCGACGGCCACGGCCAGCGACGGCGACACGCCGTGCCGGCGGGCGGTGGCGGCCACCATCCGGCGCACCTGCGGCTTGGACGGGTGGCTGCGCGCGGCGAGGGTGGCGCGGTTCTGGGCGACGGAGCGGCGCACCGGCTCGGGGATGCGCTTGCCGGCGTTGGTGGACGGCACCGACGAGGTGCCCGACCCCGCGCCGGGGATGCTGAGGCGACGGCCGGCGTAGACGGTGCTGCTGCTCATGCGGTTGGCCTTGCGGATCGCCGCGCTGGTGGTGCCGAAGCGGACCGCGATCTCGGAGAGCGTGTCGCCGCGGCGCACCACGTACGACCCGCTGCCGCCCGAGCTGCCCGTGCTCGACCCGGAGCCGACGCGCAGCGTGCTCCCGGCGTAGAGGGTGCCGTTGCCCGGCAGGTCGTTGAGCCTGCGCAGCGAGGACACGGTGGTGCCGTGCTCGCGGGCGAGGTCCCACAGGGTGTCGCCGGGGCGGACCGTGATGACGGACGGCGCGCCCGCCGTCACGACGACGGCGAGGGCCACGAGCGCCCCGAGGGTGGCGCGGCCGGAGCGGCCGGGCACGCGGCGGGTGCGGGTGGTGCGGGTCATGAGGGCCCCAGAGGTCGACGGCAGTCAGCACCGGGACCGTACGCACGTGTGACTGCTGTGACAAGGGGGACAGGTGGGGCTCAAGGTAACGATGAGGGTCTGTGTCGACGGCGCGACACGCCGGCAGGCCCCTCGGTTCGAGCCCGATCCGGACGGCCGGGCGGGGTCCGGACCCGGACGTAGGATGGGCAGGTCCAGACCGGGGAGCCCGAGGAGCGGGCTGAGAGGCCGGCCAGGCCCGCCGCGAGGCGGCCACCGCAGGCGACCCGCAGCACCCGATCGGGGTCGTGCCCGCGTGGGGAGTCCAGAGTGCAAGACCAGTGGTCGGTCGCCGACCTCGCCCTGACCAGCCGGTTGCTCGTCGGCACCGGCAAGTTCCGCTCGCACGCCCTCATGCGCGACGCGCTGGTCGCCTCGGGCGCCGAGGTCGTCACCGTCGCCCTGCGCCGGGTCGACCTCGACCGCGCTGGCGAGGGCGACGTCCTCGACTTCGTGCCGCCGGGGATGCACCTGCTGCCGAACACCTCCGGCGCGGTCGACGCCGACGAGGCGGTGCGGCTGGCCCGCCTCGGCCGGGCCGGCACCGGCACCTCGCTGGTCAAGCTCGAGGTGACCCCCGACCCGCGCACGCTGGCGCCGGACCCCATCGAGACGCTGCGCGCCGCCGAGCGCCTGGTGGCCGAGGGCTTCACCGTCCTGCCCTACTGCAGCGCCGACCCCGTGCTGTGCCGCCACCTCGAGGAGGCCGGCTGCGCCACCGTCATGCCGCTCGGCGCCTGGATCGGCAGCAACCGCGGGCTGCGCACCCGCGACGCGATCGAGGTCATCGTCGCCCAGGCGCACGTCCCGGTCGTGGTCGACGCCGGGCTCGGCGTCCCCAGCGACGCCGCCGAGGCGATGGAGGTCGGCGCCGACGCGGTGCTGGTCAACACGGCCATCGCGGTGGCCGGCGACCCCGTGCGGATGGCCGAGGCCTTCGCGCTGGCCACCCGCGCCGGGCGGCTGGGTCACCTCGCCGGTCGCGGCGCGGTCCTCGAGACCGCCGAGGCGTCCTCCCCCCTGACGGGCTTCCTGTCGTGAGCCAGCCCCCTGGCCGGTTCGCGCAGCACCTCGCCGGGCTGCCCGCCCCCGCCTTCGACGGCCACGACGACGACGTCACCGCGGCGCTCGCCCGCCCCGGTCTCGACGTCCTGCCGGCGCTGCTGTCGCCGGCCGCCCTGCCGCGCCTCGAGGAGCTCGCTCAGCGCGCCCGCGAGGTGACCCTGCAGCGCTTCGGTCGCACGGTCCGCCTGTTCGCGCCGCTCTACGTCAGCAACGCCTGCCTGTCGTCCTGCACCTACTGCGGCTTCAGCAAGAACCTCGACGTCGCCCGCAAGACCCTGACGGTGGAGCAGGTCGTGGTGGAGGCGCAGACGCTGGTGGGCCGCGGCTTCAAGCACCTGCTGCTCGTCGCCGGCGAGCACCGGGTCGAGGTGTCGGCCGACTACCTGGTCGCCTGCGTCGAGGAGCTGCGCTCGTTCGTCCCGTCGATCTCGGTCGAGACGCAGACGTGGAGCGACGACACCTACGCCCGGCTGGTCGCCGCGGGCCTCGAGGGCGCCGTGCACTACCAGGAGACCTACGACCGCGGGCGGTACGCCGAGACCCACCTGGCCGGCTGGAAGCGCGACTACGACCGGCGGCTGTCCTCGACCGAGCGCGCGGCCGAGAGCGGCGTGCGGCGGCTCGGGATCGGCGCCCTGCTCGGCCTGTCGGCCGACTGGCGGGCCGACGTGCTCGCCGTCGCCGAGCACGCCGTGTGGCTGCAGCGCGCGTACTGGCGCACCGAGGTGACCGTCTCGCTGCCGCGGATCAAGCCGTCCGCGTCGGGATTCCAGCCGCTCGTGCCGGTGAGCGACGCCGAGTACGTCCAGGCGATGTGCGCCCTGCGCCTGGCGGCGCCGGAGGCCGGGCTCGTCCTGTCGACCCGCGAGCCCGCCGCGCTGCGCGACGGGCTGGCCCGCATCGCCGTGACGTCGATGAGCGCCGGCAGCTCGACCGAGCCCGGCGGCTACCTCACGCCCGGCGAGGCGCAGGAGCAGTTCGCCGTGAGCGACGAGCGCAGCCCGGCCGAGGTCGCCGCGATGCTCGAGGCGGCCGGCTACGAGCCGGTCTGGAAGGACGCCTTCCCGCTCGTCCCGGGCTAGCAGGCAGGAGTCGGCCCCGCGGCGTCGTACTGCTCACCATGCCTCTGACCGGTCGGGACCGCGTGCTGGCCGGGCTGTTCGGGCTGCAGCTGACGGCGGCGTCCGTCTTCGGCCTCGTGCTCGTCGACGGCCTCGGCGACGGCGGCCCCGACCGGGTCGCGGCCGTCGCCCAGCGGTCCGCCGCGGCGACCGCAGCACTGCCGCCGGCGTCCGCGACGACGGGTGCGGTCCCGGGCGCGGCCGGGATCGCCGGCACCGTCGGGACGACGACCACCACCGGCCAGGCCGGTGCCTCCGACGTCGCGCCGGCCGCCGCCGCGGCCGCCGGACCGGCCGTCGTCGCCCCCGGCGCACCCATCAAGATCGGCGCGGTCGTGACGCAGACCGGCGCCATCAACTTCGCGGCGAGCGCCCAGGGCACCAGGGCCTAGGCCTCGAAGTGCTCGTGGTCGGCCACGAGCTGCTCGACGTCGCGCAGCACGTCGTCCAGTCGCACCGGCCGCTCGTCGGCGGTGAGCAGGAACGCCGGCTCGACCTGCAGCGTGACGGCCGTGACGACTCCCAGCGCGCCCAGCCCGATCCGGGCGACGGCGAAGACGTCCGGGTGCTCGTCGGCCGAGCGGGTCAGGACGCTGCCGCCGGCGAGCACCAGCTCCAGCCCGACGACCTGCGTGGCCAGCGCGCCGCTGTCGCGGCCGGTGCCGTGCGTGCCGGTCGAGATCGCCCCGGCCACGGTCTGGACGTCGACGTCGCCCATGTCGGTCAGCCCCAGCCCCTGCCGGGCGAGCGCCGCGTTGAGCTCGTGCAGCACGAGCCCGGCCTGCACGGTCACCCGGCACGTCACGCGGTCGACCGCCAGGACGCGGTCCATCCGCGACAGGTCGAGCAGCACCCGTCGGTCAGCCCGATGCCCGTGAACGAGTGACCGGTGCCGATCGCCTTGACCCGCCGCCCCTCGACCGCGGCCCTCTGCACCAGCCGACCGACCTCGTCCGTCGACGCCGGCCGCTCGACCGCCGCCGGCTGGCTGCATGCTCTGGTTCCCCGCCCAGTTCGTCCACATCCCCGCAGTCTGACCGACCGCGCCCACGAGCGCGGTCGCCCGCACCCGCCGCCAGCAGCCGCGAGCCGTACGGCACGCGGAAGGGCCGTGGAGGAGCGGAGCGACGGGCCGGGAGCGTGTCGCACGGCGCAACGGCGGGCGCTCGGAGGTAGCGTCCGGCCCGGGCAGGAACCTCGTGGCAGGCCTAGCATCGCGAGCGTGACCGCCCCGACCCCGCGCCTGTCCGTCCTCACCTCCCAGCCCGCCGACGCACTGCTGACCCACCTCACCCGTACCGGCGCGCAGCTCGTGTGCGAGCTCGACCCCACCGCGGACGCCGTCGTGGTGCTCGGCGCCTCGGCGCTGCCGGAGGCCACCGAGGACGCCCTGCTGGCCGTTGCCGCCGCGGGCACCCCCGTCCTGCTGGTCGGTCCGCAGATGAGCGCGGCGCTGACCGACGCCGCCGGTCTCGTGCCCGGCCGGCTGCTGCCGGTGCACGTCGTCCGGGTGCGGCCGGGTCGCGATGCCGGGCAGGTGGCCGACCGCCTCGGCGGCGAGGAGCTGCTGCTGACCGACCGCTTTCCGCTGCAGGAGAAGGTCGCCGACGACGTGCAGGAGCTGCTGACCGCCAACGTCGCGTTCACGAACCACCCCGTCGCGACCTGGCGGCCGTCCACGTCCGTCGCGACGCTCACCGTCGGCTCGACCCCCGAGACCTACGCCGACCCGGCGTTCCACCGGCTGGTGCACCGGCTGGTGCGCCACGTCCTCGGCCTGCAGGACGCTCCGCCCGTCCGCGTCGGCATGCTGGGGTACGGCGCCATCGGCCACGAGCACGCCCTGGCGATCGGCCTGACCGAGGGCCTCGAGCTCGCCGCCGTCTGCGACCCGAACCCGCTGCGCGTCGAGGCGGCGCGCGAGTACGCCCCCGACGTGCGCGGCTTCGCCGACGGCGACGACCTGCTCGCCTTCGACGGCATCGACCTGGTGATCGTCTCGACGCCGCCGAACACGCACGCCGACTGGGTGCTGCGCGCGCTGCAGGCCGGCAAGCACGTCGTGGTCGAGAAGCCGTTCTGCATCACGGTGGAGGAGGCCGACCGGCAGATCGCGGCCGCGAACGATGCCGGCCTGACCCTCGCCGTCTACCAGAACCGCCGCTGGGACGCCGACTACCTCGCGCTCAAGAAGGCCGTCCGCGCCGGTGACCTCGGGGAGGTCTTCCACCTCGAGAGCTTCGTCGGCGGCTACGACCACCCGTGCAACTTCTGGCACTCCGACGCCGGGATCAGCGGCGGCGCGATCTACGACTGGGGCAGCCACTACCTCGACTGGGTGCTCGACCTGTTCGCCCAGGAGGTCGAGTGGGTCTCGGCCACAGCCCACAAGCGGGTCTGGCACGACGTCACCAACGCCGACCACACCCGCGTCCTGCTGCACTTCGCCGACGGCGTCGAGGCCGAGTTCACCCACTCCGACCTCGCGGCCGCCCGCAAGCCGAAGTTCTATGTCCTCGGCACCCGGGGCGGGCTGGTCGGCTCCTGGCGCCAGGAGAGCATCGTCAGCCGCTCGCCGATCGGCCTGGTGCTCGAGGACCGGTTCGCGGTCTCCGACGCCCCCGCCGACCTCGTCGTGTTCGCCGCCGACGGCTCCGAGACGCGGCTGGCCGTCCCGCCGCCGCCGCCGCAGCCGTTCCACCGCGAGCTGGCCGACGCGCTGCTGTCCGGCTCGCCGATGTCGGTGACGCCCGAGGGCAGCCGGCGCAACATCGCCGTCATGCAGGCCGCGACGCAGTCGGCGGCCGATGGCGGGCGACCGGTCGTGCCGCCCACCTCGTGAGCGACCCGGTCCGCTGGGGCTTCCTGGGCGCCGGGATGATCGCCCGGGAGGCGCTCGGGCCGGCCGTGCACGCTGCGGACGGCGCCGTCCTGCACGCCGCCGGGGCCCGGGACGTCGCGCGCGCCCGCGCTCTGGGCCCCGCCAGGGCGCACGGCGACTACGACGCGGTCCTGGCCGACGCCGACGTCGAGGCCGTCTACGTCGCGCTGTCCAACGAGCAGCACCTGCCCTGGACGCTCGCCGCGCTCGAGGCCGGCAAGCACGTCCTGTGCGAGAAGCCGCTCGGCCTCACCGCCGCCGAGGTCGACCGGATGGCGGAGGCCGCCGGTGACCTGCTGGTCGTCGAGGCGTCCTGGTACCGCTGGCACCCGCGGGTCCGGCTGACCCAGCAGCGGCTCGCCGAGATCGGTGCGGTCCGGCACGTCGCCGCGGGCTTCACCTTCGCCGGCCAGCTCGAGGGCAACTACCGCCTCGAGCCCGGCCGCGGGGGAGGGGCGCTCTACGACGTCGGCTGCTACGCCGTCTCCGCCTGCCTGTGGGCCGTCGGGGAGGGGCTGCCGGCGGACGTCGTCGCCCGCTCCGAGCTCGGCCCGTCCGGCGTCGACCTCGACACCCGCGCGATCCTGCGCTGGGAGTCCGGCGCCGAGGCCGAGGTGCACGCCGGCATCAGCACGGGTGAGGGGCAGTGGCTGGTGATCACCGGAGAGCGCGGTGAGCTCGAGCTGCGCGACGCCCCGTACACGTCGTGGAAGGACGACGCGACCGAGCTGTGGGTGTCGGACGGCCGCGGCACCGAGCGGGTGCCCGTCGCCGCGACCGACGCCTACCGGCTCATGGTCGAAGAGGTCTCGTCGGCGATCCGTGGGCGCGAGGGCTGGACGCTGCCGCTGGAGGAGTCGCGGCAGACCGCCGCCGTCCTGGACGCCGCCTTCGCCAGCGCCGCCGCCGACGGCGCGCCCGTCGTCCCTCGCCAGGCGCCGTCCCTCACTAGGCTGTGCCGGTGGAGATGATGAGCCTGACCGACGTCGCAGAGCGCATGGGGATCGGCCCGACCGGGGTGCGCGACCTGGTCAAGTCCGGTCACCTGCTGACCGTGAAGGACGCCGAGGGCAAGACCGTCGTCCCCGGCGACCAGCTCGACGGCGACCAGCTCGTCAAGCACCTCGTGCCCGTCCTGACCCTGCTGCGTGACGCCGGGTACAGCGACGACGAGGCGCTGACCTGGCTCTCGACGCCGGACGACACGCTGCCCGGCACGCCGCTGCAGGCGCTGCACGAGAACCGCGCGACCGAGATCAAGCGCCGGGCGCAGGCGCTCGGCTTCTGAGCCAGACCTGCGTCAGCCCTCGGCGGAGGACGTGTTCGCGTTCTCCTGCGGCTCGTTCTCCTTCTTGCGCAGGACCACGGCGGCGGCGGCCAGCAGCAGCACCAGCCCGCCCAGGATCCCGATCTCGACCATCGAGCGGGCGAACTCCGGGCCCTTGCCGATGTACTCGGTCGGGCTCTTCACGGCCAGGACGATGATCTCCTTGATGCAGACCAGGATCCCGGCGATGAGGAACGGCTCCGCGACGATCTGCCGCTCCTTGAGCGTGATCCGCACGGCGTAGAGCAGCTCCACGAAGATGAACACGAGCAGGATGGCGTCGAGGGTGTCGATGAGCGCCTCGCCACCGCTGTTCTGCGCGCCGTCGACCAGCTCGACGCCGGCGCGGAAGACCAGCACCAGCGCGCCGGAGGCCAGCAGCAGCGCCAGCGAGACGTAGACGAGGTCCTCGAGCACCACCAGGGCGCGGTTGCCGAGACGGACGTGCGCGGGCGGGTCGGCCTGGGGGTCGGTCACGCGGGCGATCATGCCCCGCCGACTAGGGTCGGACGCGTGAAGCTGGTGGTGAACGGCAAGCCCGCCGAGGTCGCGGACGGGACGACCCTGACCGAGCTCGTCGAGTCCTACGGCCTGCACGTCGGCTCAGTGGTCGTCGAGCACAACGGGACGGCGCTGCTGCCGTCGGAGCAGTCGCGCACGCCGTTGGCCGACGGCGACCGGCTCGAGCTGGTGCGGGCGGTCGCGGGTGGCTGAGCTCGCGGACGCCCGCCTCTACCTGTGCACCCCCGCCCGGCCCGACCTGGCCGAGTTCCTCGACGCCGTGCTGGCCGGCGGGGTCGACGTCGTGCAGCTCCGGGAGAAGGGCGTCGAGGCCGCGCAGGAGCTCGCGCTGTGCGAGGTCGTCGCCGAGGCTGCGGCCCGGCACGGCGCGCTGTGGTCGGTCAACGACCGGGCCGACGTCGCGCACGCGACCGGCGCCGACGTCCTGCACCTGGGGCAGGACGACCTGCCGGTGCCGTCGGCGCGCGCGATCCTGGGGGACCGGGTGCTGATCGGCCGGTCCTGCCACGACGAGCAGCAGGTCGCCGCCGCGGCGGTGCAGCCCGGGGTCGACTACTTCTGCGTCGGGCCGACCTGGCCGACCCCGACCAAGCCGGGACGCCCGGCGCCGGGCCTGGAGCTGACCCGGTACGCCGCGCAGCTGGGCACCGACCGGCCCTGGTTCGCCATCGGCGGGATCGACGCCGGCAACCTCGAGCAGGTGCTCGAGGCGGGGGCGTCCCGGGTGGTCGTGGTGCGGGCGCTCACCGAGGCGGCGGACCCCTACGCGGCGGCGGTGGCACTGAAGCAGCGCCTGACCCGGCCCCGGCCGGTCTAGTCGGCGAAGAAGCTGGCCCCGGTCAGGATCGCGACCATCAGCACGATCACGCCGAGGGCCGCCAGCGCGATGATCATCGGCGTGCGGTTGCCGCTGACCGGGCCCATGTTCGGGCTGTGGTCGCGGTCCTCGCCCGTCGCGCCCGACATCGAGTCCGACGCAGGGGGCGTGTCGCCGGGCTGCACGCCGCCGCCGCTGCCGAGGCCGGCCGTCACCGCGGGGTCCGGGTCACCGGAGTCACTGGTCTGCGCACGATCGTCCTGGGTCATGCCGGACCCGTCCCCCCACCAGCGGCACGTGAACCTGCCCCGGGCGGTGGGGCGGCGCACACCGGGTGCGGGTCAGGGGGTCAGCGGCGGGCGCGGACGGCGCGGGCCAGGCCGGGCAGCGCCACCGCGGCCCGCTTGCGCCGGCTGACGCTCACGCGCTGCCCGAGCACCTGGTAGTCGGCCTTCTCGATCTCGTCGAGGATCCCGCCGTAGAGCGCCAGCGCGGTCTCGATGCAGGGCCGGCTGGTCGGGTGCAGCAGCCGCACGCCGGAGGCCGCGCTCCGGTAGATCTCGCGGGTGCGGGCGACCTCGAACGCCAGCAGCCTGCGCACCGGCCCGTCGACGACGCCGTGCGCCAGGTGCTCGCGGGTCACGCCGAAGGCCGCGAGGTCCTCCGACGGCAGGTAGACCCGGCCGCGGCGCAGGTCCTCGCCGACGTCGCGCAGGAAGTTGCTGAGCTGGAAGGCGACCCCGAGGTCGGCGGCGTACGGGTCGGCGACCTCGCGCGGCACCAGCGGCTCGAGCACCGGCACCATCTCCAGGCCGATGACCGCCGCGGAGCCGTAGACGTAGACCATCAGGTCGTCGTACGTCGCGTACTCGGTGACCGTCAGGTCCATCCGCATGCTGGCCAGGAAGGCCTCGACGTACTCCATCGGCACGTCCCAGCGGCTCACCGTGTCGACCACCGCGCGGCTGATCCGGTGGTCGCTGCCGCCGTTGGCGACGTCCTTGACGAACTGCTCGCCCCAGCCGACCAGCCAGTCGGCCTTCTCGGCGTCGGTGAGGGTGCTCGCGAGGTCGTCGACGATCTCGTCGGCGTAGCGCGCGAACCCGTAGAGCGCGTGCACGTACGGCCGCTTCCAGGCCGGCAGCAGCAGGGTCGCGAGGTAGTAGGTCTTGCCGTGGCTGGCGTTGAGCCGGCGGCAGGCCTCGTAGGACGCCCTCAGCTCGGTACCGGTGATCCCGGCGGCGTCCAGCTCTCTCGCGCTCACCCCGCGAGTCTGCCAGTCCGGCCCTCCGCGTGCCGGGCCGCTCCGCCCCCGTGGCGGACCGGCGACGGCCTGCGGGTCACGAGCGTCCTGCGGACGGTGCTCGACCTGTGTCGATCAGCGTCCCGCGCAGGACCGGGTCGCGCGGGTCGGTCAGGTCGAGCACCGAGATGGTATCGGTGGAGGAGACGTACGCGAAGGCGCCGGTGCGGGCAAACTCCATCGAGATCGCCGCCGTCTCCGGGATGCCGGCGATGAGCTGCACGTTCTCGCTGGTGAGGCTCGGCGCCGCGGGAGCGGCGGCGGCCCGGGCGAGCGGTGCGACGTGGCCGTCGTGGGCGAGGGCCGTGCCGGGGGAGGCGAGGGCGAGGCCGAGGGACAGCAGGCAGGTGGTCGTGCGGATCACGGGAGGGCTCCTAGGGTGCCGGTTGCCCCACCCCTTCGACGTGGCCGGGATGCCTGCGCGCGACGGCGAGCCCGGCGGCGGCGGCCAGGGCCATCGGCACGCCGTACAGCGGGGGACGGACGACGCTGCGGCCACTGGGCTGGACGAGCAGGACCAGCACGACGCAGGCCGCCCCGAGACCGGCGGCGACGCGCGCGCTGCCGGTGGCGGCGAGCAGCACGACGCCCCACAGCACGTACCAGGGCTGCACCACGGGCAGCAGCAGGGACACCGCGAGCAGCAGCAGCCCGCAGGCGTGCAGCGGGCCCAGCCGGTCGGCGCGCAGCAGCAGCGCCAGGCCGACGAGCGCGGCCAGCACGAGGCCGGCCGCCAGCACCGGGTCGACGACGTCGCCGGGCAGGGGACCGCCAGCCCGGTCAGCGGGGAGAACAGGGCCAGCCGGGCACGTCCGGCGTCGAGCGAGCCGAGCCAGCCCCAGCCCAGGCCGCTCGCGAGCGTGACGGCGACGGCGGTCAGGACCGTGCTCGCGGCCACGGCCGCCGCGGCCCGCAGCCGCTGCGGCCAGCGTGGCGTGACGAGCAGCGGGA